>DASYXS010000083.1:0-18237 GCA_035934535.1 bacterium | reverse complement strand
GTGGCGCTCCTTGCCGCGGCATCGGTGCGCCGTGATCGCGCCCTCGCGATCGGGGCGGCCCTCGCGCGGGGGGAGACGCCACCCGTGCCGGACCTCGTGCTGCACACCCTGCCGGCCGGGGAGGCCGTGCCGCCGCCGGGGGGCGCGCCCGCGGCGCGCGACGTGGCGCTGCGCGATCTGCGGGGCCACGCGGTCGTCCTCAACTTCTGGGCGTCGTGGTGCGTGCCGTGCCGGGAAGAAGCCCCGCTGCTCAGCGGCGTGGCGCGTGACTACCGGTCCCGCGGCCTGCTCGTTGTGGGTGTGGATACGCAGGATCTCGAGGCTCCCGCGCGCGCGTTTCTCGCACAGTACAAGGTGACCTACCTCAACCTGCGCGATCCCGACGGCAGCGTCGGCCGGTTGTTAGGGACCACCGGTGTGCCGGAGACGTTCTTTATCGACGCGGCCGGACGGATCCTGGGCAAGTTCCCCGGCGAGCAACTCGATCCCGGGGTCTGGCGCCGCGCCGTGGACGCGCTGCTGGCCGGCCGCCGCCCCGTGCCTTAGTAGCCGTTGCCCGGATAGCTCCAGAGGTGGCGCCCGATCGGGCTGCGCACCCCGGGCGTGATCCCCGCGGGCAGGACGTCCACGCCGTCGGGGACGTTGAGGTATCCGGGCGCGCTGCCCGCCACCCCGGTGTGCCCGTACTGCCACACGATCTTGTTCGTCGACGGATCGATCACGATGACGCGGTGATTGAAATCGTCGTTGAGCAGCACCATGCGGTTGGGCAGCTGCACGGCGAGCGACGGGTGGTTCAGCCGGCCCTCGCCTGAGCGGACGCGGTACTGCCACAAGCGCTTGCCGGCCGGGGACATCAGCACCACGGCGCCCGGGTTGGTGTAGAAGGCGCAGATCACGTTGCCGTCCGGGGTGAAGTTGGCGTCGGACGGATACGAGACGCTCGCCGGGAAGCGCAGCGTCCAGACGACCCGGCCGTCGCGGTCGAGCAGGATCGCGTCGTTCCCGTTGATCTGCGTGACCAGCATGCCGCCGTCGGGCGCGGGGAAGTCGCCGTTCGGCGCGGAAAAGTAGGCGGGCGGGGCGATCCGCATGACGCCGGTGTGCCCGTATTGCTTGATGATGCGCCGCGTCAGGCGGTCGATGAACACGATCCGCTGATTCTTGATGTCCGCCACCGTGATCAGGCCGCCGTTCCGATCGTAGAGGAACGCGTCGTCGGGCGTGTTCAGGAATCCCGGCGCCGTTCCGGGCACGCCGGGATGTCCATAGGACCAGACGATCCTGCGCGTCTTGAAGTCGATGATGGAGACGAGATGGTGGTCCTCTTCGTTCGTGATGATCTCGTCCCAGCGCGGTCCGAAGAACACGTCGTCGTCGTCACGGAGCGGGGACGGCTGCCCGGCGTCGGGCATCTGCCAGACGATGCGCCCCTCGGGCGTGACGAGCAGGATGCGGTTATTTGCGGCATCCGCGATGAGGACGTCGTCGGGCAGATACCTGTTCGCCTCCCGGCTGCCCCAGGGCAGCGAGGGACCGGCGGACGGGGCCGGCGCGGCGGCCGGCGGTCTCGTGCCGCCCGGCCCGGGCTGGGGACCGGGCGGATGGGTGGCGAGGGGACGGACGCAGCCGGCCGCGAGGGCCACGGCTGTCACCACGGCGGGCAGGAGGCTGGTGCGCGGCGGGAGGCGGTATCGCCAAGGTCTCATCGGACATCGCCCACGATAACACAACCTGCACCCGGTGACGACCAGTTGACATTCTTTAGTGAAGTGCTTAAGATTAATTAGGACGGACTAGTCCTATGGGTGGTCAGTCCTAGGAGGCACAGCCGACGGCGGTAGCGCTCGACGCCGGGATCATGCGAAGAGATTGTGGCAATCGGGAGCGTATCCTAGAAGCCGCGGGACGGCTGTTTCACGCGCGCGGCTTCCAGCCGACGTCGCTCGACGATATCGTTGCGGCAAGCGGCGTGTGCCGGAGCAATCTGTACTACCATTTCGCGAGCAAGGAAGCATTGGGGCTCGCGGTGCTGGACCACCTGGCGGGGCGGTTTGACGCGGAGATGATCGAGGGAACGCTTCGAAACGGGGGGCGTCCGGCCCGGCTGCGCCTCGAACAGTTTCTCGCGGCGATCGCCGACGGCCTCGAAGTCGACGCCTGTCATCGGGGGTGTCCCTTCGGGAATCTCGCCGCGGAGCTCGCGGGCGACCATCCGAAGTTTCGCGAGCGGTTGGGCGGGCTGTTCCGGCGGTGGGAAGACGCCGTCGTCGCGTGCCTTCGCGACGGCGTCCGCGGCGGCGAGTTCCGGTCCGACCTCGACGTCGACCGCGTGGCAACCGCGCTGGTGAGCCAGTTTGAAGGCGCCGTGCTGCTCAGCAAGGCCTACGGTCACGCGGGCCCGGTGCGGGCGGCGCAGGCGACGCTGACTCTTCTCGAGAGCAGGTGAACATCGTGGAGCAAGTACGCGAAGAACAGACGACCTCGAACAACGTGGTTCGTACGCTCGTGCCGCGCGGCCGGCTCGGCAATCCCGCGCCGTCGATCCCGGACACGCGCGTGTCGCCGGAGGCGGCGCTGCTCGAGGAGATGGTGAAGGCCCACCTGGACGCACTGTACCGCACCGCGCTGCGGCTGACGGGCCGGCCCCAGGACGCCGAGGACCTCGTGCAGGAGACGTTTCTGCGCGCGTGGCGGTCGCTGCACACCTACCGCGCCGGCACCAACCCGAAGGCGTGGCTGTTCCGGATCCTGCACAACGCCCACATCGACCGGTACCGCGCCACCACGCGCACCGTGCCGACGGTGGACGAGATGGAAGGACAGGATCCCGCGTTCGTCGTGCACGAGACCCCCGAGACCCTCGTGGCCGATACGGTGATGGAGGCGGAGATCCGCGACGCGCTGATGAAACTGCCAGAGGTGTTCCGGGCGTGCGTGGTGCTCGCCGACCTCGAGGGCTTCAGCTACCAGGAGATCGCCGACACGCTCGGCATTCCGCGTGGCACGGTGATGAGCCGCCTCTTTCGCGGACGCCGCGCAATGCGCAAGGCGCTCGCCGGGTACGGACGCACGCACGGCTACGCCCGGTCGAACTAGCCTCCACGGGGTCCCGGCGCGCCGCCGGGACCCGTAGGTTCCCCACTTTCGCCTGCGCCGAATTTCTTGACGGCGCACCTCCCGTGGCGGATTATTCACCGGGGGGTGATCGAGCATGGCCATTCGCGTCGCGCACTACGGACTCGGGCCCATTGGCGCAGGGATCCTCCGGCAGGTAGCGACCCGCAAGGGCTTCAAGGTTGTCGGCGGCATCGACATCGATCCCGCGAAGGTGCGCAAAGACCTCGGCGAAATCGCGGGGTTAGATCGCCGGCTCGGCGTCCGGGTGATGGACGATCCTGTGGCGGCTATCAGGAAGTCCAAACCGGACGTCGTGATGCTGTGTACCCGGAGTTCCCTCCGCGACGCGATGCCCCAGATCGAGACCGTGCTCAGGCTCCGCGTTCCCATCGTCTCGACGACGGAAGAACTGGCCTACCCGTATCGCACGAACCGTCCGCTGGCAAGGAAGATTGACGCGCTCGCCAGGACAGCCAAGGTGGCGATTGCCGGCACCGGCGTCAACCCGGGCTTCGTCATGGACACCCTGCCGATCATGCTGACCGCCGCCTGCGAACGGGTCGACGCCGTCCGCGTCGACCGGGTCCAGGACGCGAGCGTCCGGCGGCTGCCGTTTCAGAAGAAGATCGGGGCCGGTCTCACCACCGCGCAGTTCGAAGAGCTCGTGGCCGCCGGCACCGTCCGCCACGTCGGCCTGACCGAGTCCGTCGCCATGATCGCCGACGCGTTGGGCTGGAAGCTCGGCAAGATCGCCGACACGATCAAGCCCAAGGTCGCCGGGAGCCAGGTCGCCAGCCAGTATCTCACCGTGCGCGCCGGGCAGGTGTGCGGTCTTGAACAGGACGGCATCGGGTACGGCCGGGACGGCTCTCCCCTTATCACGCTGCACATGGAGGCGTATCTGGGTGCGCCGGAATCGTACGACGCGGTGACCATCACCGGCCATCCGAATCTCACGTCGCGGGTTGAGGGCGGGTTTCACGGGGACGTGGTGACGGCGTCGATCGCCGTCAACACTATGCCCAAGATCCTGACGGCGCCCCCCGGTCTGCGCACGATGCGCGACATGGCGTTGCCGTCGTTCTTCGGCGGCTAGGCTCAGCGTGCCCGCCGGCGCCCCGAGGATGCGGTAGGTTCGCCGGCCGCGCCTACCCGGGTGCCCGAGGGTTCGGGAGCGGTGTGAGGACGCGCTCCAGCTCGACGCGCAGATGGGCCAGCGACGGCGGCAGCGACAGCGATTCGCCGAGATGCTCGCGGGGCTCGTCGACCGCAAACCCGGGACCGATCGTGGCGATCTCGAAGAGCACGCCGCTCGGCTCGCGGAAGTAGATCGAGCGGAAATAGAAGCGGTTGATGATCGGGGTGGGGTGCCCGCCGCCGCGCCGCACCCGCTCGCGCCACGCTTCGTGATCTTCCGGCCGCGACGCCCACGCGACGTGGTGAACCGTGCCGGCGCCACCGCCGCCGCTGCGCGGAGCGGGGTCGTAGGCGTAGAAGGACCCGCGGCGCTCGCCCCGCACGGCGAACTCGCCGGCCGCCGCGGCGAAGCCGAGGGTCTCTTCGAGGAAGGACCGGCTCCGCTCCGGATCGGCGCTGAAAACGCGCACCCCGTCGAATCCCTTCAGCGCGCAGTCCTCCGGGATCTCGGGATGCCGCGCGACCAGCGGCGCGTCCGGCGTCTCGACCGCGCGCAGCTCGAACCCGAGTCCCTCCGGATCGTCGAACCGCAGATGATCACCCTCCCGCGCGACGCCGACGCCCGCGCGCCGCAGCCGTTCCGCCCAGAACGCCACCGCGGCGCCGGAGGCGACGCGCCAGACGATCCGGTGGACCATGCCGGCGCCGGGCCGGCCGCGCTCGACGCCGGGATATTCGAAGAAGGTGAGGTCCGCGCCGGCGCTGCCGTCCTCGTCGCCGTAGAACAGATGGTACGCTGTCGGGTCGTCCTGGTTGACCGATTTCTTGACCAGCCGCAGCCCGAGCAAGCCGGTATAGAACTCCAAGTTCCGCCGCGCGTCGGCCGTGACCGCGGTAATGTGGTGGATGCCTTCGAGCCGCATGTGCGCGTCACCGTCCCATCGGCGCATCCTCCGCCGCCCATGTATGTGAACGCACGCGCCGGGGCCGGCGGTTCCCGCGCCGTGCGAAGTGGGAAGCCGCGGACGCGGCAGGAGGAGCGCGCTCTCCGGCAGCAGAACCCCGCGCAGAGGGTCGCACCGGAGCCGGACGGGAGGCGGGGATGAGACCGGACAGGGTGACGATGGCGTTCCTGGTGGCCGCCGCGGTCGCGTGGACCGCGCCCGGCGCGATCGTGGCGGGCGCAGCCGCCCCGGCCGCGCCCGCGACCGTGACCATCGCCTATCAGCCGGGCATCGGCTACGCGACGCTGCTCGTCATCAAGGCCCAGCACACGCTCGAGAAGCAGTTTCCGGGGACGTCCTTCGCGTGGACCCTGCTCGCGAACGGCGCCACCATCCGCACCGGCATGATCGCCGGGCAGATTCAGTTCGGGGCCGGCGGGGTCGCGCCGTTTTTGATCGGGTGGGATCGCGGCGCCGGCCTCAGGCTCGTGGCCGCGATGAACGAGATGAACCTCTGGCTGGTCACCCTCGACCCGTCCGTCCGGACGCTGCGCGACCTCAAGCCGGGGATGAAGATCGGGATGCCCGGCGTCGACTCGATCCAGGCGATCGTGTTGCGGAAGGCCGCGGAGCGGGCCTTCGGCAACGCGCACGCGCTCGACACCGGCATCGTGTCGATCGAGCACCCCGTCGGCGTGCAGGCGCTCTTGCACGGACAGCTAACGGCGCACCTGTCGTCGCCGCCGTTCCAGTTCGAGGAAGTGGCGGCCGGCGGCCGCATCATCCTGCGCAGCTACGACCTCTTCGGAGAGAGCACGTTCAACAGCGTGTTCACGACCGACAAGATCGCCGCGCAGTATCCGCCGCTCGTCGACGCGATGTCGCGCGACCTCACCGAGGCGACGGCGTTTATCAACTCACACCCGCGGGAGGCCGCGGCGATCCTCTCCGCCGACGCGCACGGAAAGCCCGGGACCGAGGAGTTCCTCGGCTGGATGACCCGGCCGGGAGTCCGGTACACCACGGTCCCCCATGGATTCGGCGCCTACGCCGCGTTCATGCACTCGATCGGCCTGCTGTCGAAGGTCCCGGCCTCGATGTGCGAGATCGAGCTGCCGGCGCTCCGCTGCGGCGGCAGCTGACGGACCGGGCGGCGTCCGTATCCGTGGCGTCCGTTCCGCATCTGTGCGCGCAGGACGTCGACATCGCGTACGGGGATGCGCGCGTGGTCGAAGGTGTGAGCTTCGCCGTGGCGCGCGGCGAAAAACTGGCGATCATCGGACCCTCCGGCTGCGGCAAGACGACGCTGCTGAAGGCGCTGGCGGGCTTTCTCGCTCCGGCGCGCGGCGCCATTCTGTTGAACGGGCGTCCGGTGACGGCGCCGGGCCCCGACCGCGCGGTCGTCTTCCAGGACTTTGAGCAGCTGTTCGCGTGGCGCACCGTGCTCGGCAACGTCGTCTACGCGCTCGGGGTGGCGCGCGGCGTCCGCGGGCCGGCCGCGGCGACCCGGGCGCGGCGCATGCTCGATCTCGTGAACATCGCGCACGCCGCCAAACTGTACCCGCACCAGCTGTCCGGCGGCATGAAGCAGCGCACCGCGATCGCGCGCGCCCTCGCGCTTGAGCCCGAGGTGCTGCTGATGGACGAGCCGTTCGCCGCGCTCGACGAGATCACGCGCAGCCGGATGCAGATCGAGCTCAACGAGATCTGGAAGCGCACCGGGGTCACGATCGTGCTGGTCACGCACTCGATTCAAGAGGCGGTGTTTCTCGGGCACCGGGTGCTCGTGATGTCGGGCGGAGGCGGCGGAATCCGCGAGATCGTCGAGATCGGCTCCGGCGCCGACGTCGCCGGATACCTTCGAACGCTGCTGATCGGGCCGGACGCGGGGGCCCCGCCGCCCGCGATCACGGCGGGAGCGGGGGATGGCCGTGCTGTCCGCTGACGCCCGGCCGCCGGCCCGGCGCATCGCGGCCTGGGGGCAGCTGCCGACGAGCCTCCGGTACGCGATCGTCGTCGCGGCCCTCGTGGTCCTCTGGCAGGCCGGCGTGCAAGGGTCGCACATCTCGCCGCTGCTCGTGTCGTCGCCGGTGCAGGTGGGGCGGGCCGGCTGGGCCGCCGTCGCAAACGGCCAGATCCCGTCGGCGACGGCCAGCACCCTCCGAGAGCTGCTCGCCGGTATCGCCGTCGGGGCGCTGGCCGGGTTCGCGTTCGCCTCGCTGGCCGTCTTCTCGCAGGCCGGCCACGACGTGCTGTCGGTGCTGATCGCGGTGATGAACCCGCTGCCGGCGATCGCGATTCTGCCGCTGGCGATGATTTGGTTCGGCATCACGCCGAAGGCCATCGTCTTCGTGGTGGCATTGGCGACCGTCTGGCCGGTGGCGATCAACACGGATGCCGGGTTCCGGACCATCAGCCCGACCACCCGAATGGTGGCGCGAAACCTCGGACTGCGGGGTGTACCGCTCGTGACCGGCGTGCTGCTGCCGGCCGCGCTGCCCTATATCCTGGCCGGGCTGCAGACCGCGTGGGCGTTCGGCTGGCGAACGGTCGTGGCCGCGGAGCTCGTCTTCGGGGTCGCCGGCTCCGCCGGCGGGCTCGGCTGGTACATCAACAACGCGCGATACTACCTGTTTGTGCCGGAGATCTTCGTCGGGCTCGTCGTGATTTCTGTGCTCGGCATCGCCGTCGATTCACTGTTCCGCGTGGTCGAGGCGCGGACGGTGGTCAGGTGGGGGCTCAAGACAACGCGGTAGCGCCGGAGCGGGTGATGGACACCACGGCAACGCTTCACAACGCGGACGCGCTCTTCGAAGACTTGGGGCGACGGCTGTACGTGGAGTCGCAGATCGACATTCCTCCCGACGTACGGGAGGCGCTCCGGCAGGCCGCCGAACGGGAGACGCAGCGGGGCGCGCGCGGCATGCTGAACACGATGCTACGCGCGATGGACGTGTCCGACCGCAAGCAGACGCTCGTCTGCCAGGACACCGGCATCCCCATCTTCTGGATCACGATCGGCCGCGGCATCGCGATCGACGGGGCGGCGATGCTGGAGGCGCTGCGGCGCGGCGTGGAGCGGGCGACGCGGGAGACCCCCCTCCGGTCGAGCATCGTGTCGCCGCTCGGGCGCGAGAACCGTCAGACCAGCAGCGGGGAGGGCATCCCGGTCTTCCACATCGAGTTCTCGAACACGATCGACCACATCGACATCGTGATGATGCCCAAGGGGTCCGGCTCGGAGAGCATGTCGTTTCTCAAGATGCTGCTGCCCGCCGACGGAGAGGCGGGGGTCAAGAAGTTCATCCTCGAGACCTGCGTCGCGGCCGGCGGGCGGCCGTGCCCCCCGACGATCGTCGGCGTGGGGATCGGGGGCTCGTCGGACCTCTGCATGACGCTGGCCAAGAAGGCGACGCTGCGGCCGGTCGGCGAGCGGCATCCCGACCCCAAGACGGCCGCGCTGGAGGTAGAGCTGCGGGACGCCATCAACAGCACGGGCATCGGACCGATGGGGCTCGGCGGCGACACCACCGTGCTCGACGTGCACGTCGAGACCGCGTGGACGCACATCACCCTCAACCCGGTCGCCGTCAACATGCAGTGCTGGCGCGGCGAGCGGCGGCGCGCGCGCGTCTACGCCGACGGGCGCGTCGACATCGGGTACTGAGCCCGAGCCGCGGATGGACCACCGGCTGCGGACCCCGCTCTCGGAAGACGACGTCCGGCGCGTTCGCGCCGGCGACACCGTCACGCTTGACGGGATCATCTGGGGGATTCGCGACGCGACCCTGATCCGGATCTTCGACCGCGGGCAGGCGCCGCCCGCGGACCTCCGCGGCGGCGTGCTGCTCCACGTCGCGCCGAACGTCCGGCGGTCCGCGACCGCGCCGAGCGGCTGGGAGCCGATGACGGTCGGCACGACCACGAGCACGCGGATGGACCGCTTCACCCGGGGCCTCCTGCGCGACTACGGCGTGCGCGCGATCATCGGAAAGGGCGGCATGGGCGACGACAGCAGCGCGGCGTTCCGGGAGTTCGGCGGCGCGTACTTCGCGATCGTCGGCGGCGCCGCGTCGGTGGAGACGGAGCAGGTCGAGGCAATCGAGCACGTCTATTGGGAAGACCTCATGCCGGAGTGCCTGTGGGAGTTTCGCGTGCGCGCGTTCGGGCCGCTGACGGTCGCGATGGACGCGGACGGCGCGAGTCTCTACCGCGACGTCGCCCGCGCCGCGCAGGAGCGCCTCGCCGAGATCTACGCGAAGCTGGGACTCGCTCCGTGACGGCGCCGTGGGAGACGCTGCGGTGTGACGTTCTGATTCTGGGCAGCGGCGGCGCGGGCCTCATGGCGGCCCTGCACGCGTACGACGCCGGTCCGGGCCTTCGGATCGTCATCGCGAGCAAGGGCCTGATCGGCAAGAGCGGCTGCACCCGCCTCGTCCAGGGCGGCTTCAACGCCGCGCTCGATCCGCGGGACTCGCCCGAGCTGCATTTCCGCGATACCATCCTCGGCGGCCAGTTCCTGAACGATCAGGAGCTGGCCTGGGCGCTCGTCTCCGAGGCGCCAGAGATCGTCCGGCGCCTCGAGACGAAGATCGGCGTGTTCTTCGACCGCCGCGAGGACGGGCGCATCCACCAGAAGGCGTTCGCGGGCCAGTCGTTCGACCGCACGGTGCACCGCGGGGATCTCACCGGCATCGAGATCGTGAGCCGGCTCCACGATCAGCTCTTCGCGCGCGACATTCGCCTCCTCGACGAGACCCGCGCGGTGGAGCTGATTCACGACCGGCCGGGCGGCGGTGTCGCCGGGGCGCTGCTGCTGCGGCAGGCGACCGGCGAGTTCGTCCTGGCACAGGCGCGGGTGGTCGTGCTCGCGACCGGAGGCGGCCCCCGGATGTACACGTTCTCAGCCCCGTCGCTCGAGAAGACCGGGGACGGGTACGCGATGGCGTACCGGGCCGGGTGCGATCTCATCGACATGGAAATGATGCAGTTCCACCCGACGGGGTTGCTCGCCGGGGCGTCGCGCCTGTCCGGGATGGTCCTCGAGGAAGGGCTGCGCGGCGCGGGCGCGCATCTCCTCAACGCGCACGGCGAGCGGTTCATGGCCCGTTACGATCCCGAGCGCATGGAGCGGGCCACGCGCGACGTGGTGGCGCGGGCGAGCTACCTCGAGATCATGGCCGGGCGCGGGACGCCGGCGGACGGCGTGCTGCTCGACGCGTCCCACCTCGGCGCCGAGTTCGTCCTCCGGAACTTCCCGGGAATGGCGCGGCGCTGCGCGGAGGTCGGCTACGATCTCGCGCGGCGGCCGGTGGAAGTGACCCCGACGGCGCATTTCCACATGGGCGGGGTGCGCATCGACCCGGGGTGCCGGACGGCGATGCCGGGCCTGCTCGTCGCCGGCGAAGACTCGGGCGGCGTGCACGGCGCCAACCGCCTCGGCGGCAACGGGGTCGCGGAGTCCTGCGTTTTCGGGGCGCGCGCGGGGCTCACCGCGGCCGACCTGTGCGCCGCGCGCCCCGAGGCGTCCGCGGACGAGCGCGAGGCGGAGGAGGCCTACGGCGCCGCAACGGCGCCGCTCGACCGCGGGCCGGGCGAGAGCGCCTTTGCGATTCGCGACGCGCTGCAGCGGGCGATGTGGCTCGACGCGGGGCTCGTGCGCGACGAGACGGGTCTCGGGCGCGCGCTGGAGACGATCGGAGAGCTCGAGGAGCGCCTCGCGCGGGCGGGGGCCCCGGCCGGAGTCCGCGCGAACCTGGCCTGGCAGCAGGTGCTGGACGTCCGCAACCTCCTCACCGCGGCCCGGCTCACAGTCGCGGCCGCGCGGTACCGGCGGGAGAGCCGCGGCTCACACGCGCGGCGCGACTTTCCCGAGCGGGACGACGCGCGGTGGCTGGTCAACATCCATCAGGCGGCGGGACGGGAGCCGTGGACGGAACCCGTGCGGCTGTCGCGCCTGAAGCCGGGTGACGTTCAGACGCCGCAGGGGCGGGAGGCCGCCCGGCCGTGATCGTCCGGGTGAAGCGCTTCGACCCGGCGGCCGACCGCCGCCCGCGGTGGCAGTCCTACGCGGTCGAGCCGCGCCCGATGATGAGTGTGCTCGACGTGCTGTTCTGGATTCTCGAATCCCTCGACCCCACGCTGGCGTTCCGGTTTTCGTGCCGGGCCGGCATGTGCGGGTCCTGCGCCATGGTGATCAACGACCGCGAAGGCCTCGCCTGCGGACAGCGCCTGGCGCGCCTGCGGTCGCCGGTCAGTGTGGAACCGCTGCGCTCGCTCCCCGTTATAAAGGACCTGTTGGTCGATCTGCGGCCGTTCTTCGACAAATACCGGACGGTGAATCCCTTTTACGTTGGGGAGACGGCGGCGCTCCTCGGTCCGGCGCCCGAGCCGGCCGTGGTCCCGCCGGGCGACCCGACGCGCGTAGTCGTAAATCAACAGATCGACTGCATCTCGTGCGGCGCCTGTTACTCCGCGTGTCCGGTGGTCGGCATCGTCCCCGAGTTTCTCGGCCCCGCGGCCCTCAACCGCGCGTACGCGGTGAGCGCCGACGCCCGCGACACCGCCGGATCCGAACGGCTGCGGCGAATCTCCTCGGACGGCGGCGCCTATGCGTGCCACAGCGTCGGCAACTGCGTGACGGTCTGCCCGGTCGGCGTGAACCCGCTGCTCTCCATCCAACTTCTGCGTAAAGGCGCCGTCCATCGATAGGCCGTCGTCACCGGGCTGGGAGGCGTTCGCGTGGTACTATCTCCGGGCGAGCGGCCTGCTCATGGTCGCGCTCGTGCTGATCCATCTATTCGTCATGCACTACGCCTCCGTGCCGTCCGCGACAACCTCCGCGTTTGTCGGCACGCGGTGGACTCCGGCGGCGCGCGGCGTCGCGGGTTGGCGCGTGTTCGACGGGATGCTCCTCCTGCTCGCACTTACACACGGCATCGTCGGCGTGCACGGCATCCTGCGCGAGGTCGTTCGGCGCCGCGGCGTCCGCGCGGCGCTGGACACGGCGGCCGGCGCGACGGCGGTAGGCTTCCTGGCGCTCGGCGCCGCGGCCGTCTTGGCCGGATCACCACTCCACCATGATGCCGGGCCCTTGTCGCAGTACGCGTGGATCCCGGGCGTCCTGATCGGCGGTCTCGCCGCCGTCGCTACGGCCACGTACGCCGGTGTGGCGGCGGCCGCCGCCGCGCTCGCGTGGCGGTTCGTGCGCCGCGAGCCGATCGGCCGTTGGAGCCACCCGGGCCAGTGGGCGTTCGCCTTTAACCGGACCGCCGGCGCGGGGATCCTCGCGTTTCTTCTGCTGCACGTCCTCGACGTTGCGCTGGTCCCGTTCGCGCCGAACCTTTACGACCGAACCGTCGCGGCCTACGCGATGCCGTATTTGCTGCCGATGGAAGCGGGACTGGTGGCCGCGGTCGTATACCACGCGCTCGACGGCCTGCGCCTCATAACGCTCGAGGCCCTCGACCGCCGCGCGGCCGCCGCCGGGGCGCCGTCGCTCGTGGCGCTCGTGGCGCTCACCGTCTCCCTGTCGCTGCCGGCGGTCGCGGTCTTGCTGGGATGGCGTCCGTAGGTCACGCGGTCGTCATGCGGCGGTACGGTCCGCCGGATGTGCTGGTCTACGAGGAGCTGGTGCTGCCGCGCTCGCGCCGGACGAGGTGCGAATTCACGCCATCGCGTCCGCGGTCAACCACTCGGACTTGGAGATTCGCGCGGGCAACTGGCCGGTGCAGCGCGGCGATCCGTTTCCGTACGTGCCAGGGCTCGAAGTCATCGGCGACGTCGCGGACGTCGGGGCCGCCGTCTCCGGCGTCCGGCCAGGCGATCGCGTGATCACGATGATGCAGGGGCGCGGCGGCCCGGCGGCTACGCCGAGTACGTCACGGCCGCGGCGGAGGCCGTCGCATCGGTGCCGCCGGACGTTGATCCGCATGAGATGGCCGCGCTCGGACTGGTGGCCGTCACGGCGTACGAGGGACTCCCCCTCGTCGGCCCGCCCGAAGGGCGCCGGATCATCGTCACCGGTGCCGCGGGCGGCGTAGGGTCGGCCGCCATCGGTGTCGCGAAGGCGCAGGGGGCCTTCGTCGTCTCGATCGTCTCAAGGACCGAGCAGGCCGAGTATGTCCAGCTGCTCGGCGCCGACGAGACCGTTGTGCGGCCCCGTGACTCGACGGGCGGTCCGCTCGGAATCGAGGAGGCCGATGGAGTGCTCGACGCCGTCGGCGGCGAACTTTTTGGTCCGTGCGTGGGGCTGCTCCGTCCCGACGGGACGCCGTCGCTGGTCGGCGCAGCCGGCGGGAACAACGTGCGGTTCGACGCCGACCAGCTGATGCAGGGGGTGACGCTCACCGGGTACTCGTCGGAGAGTGTCGACGGCCCGGCCCTCCGCCGCGCGGTCGTCGCGTTGGCTGACTGGCTGCGGCGCGGCCTGCTCAGGCCGCCGGCCCGCCGCGTGCTGCCGCTGTCCGACGCGGCCTCGGCGCACGCGATATTGGAGCGGGGCGGCGGCAGAGGCCGCTTCCTGCTCGTGCCGCCGTAGGCGGCCGGCGGATCAGTCTGAAGAGGAGGTTGGCGATGCACGACGGAGAGGCGTGGCCAGCGCTGCCGCTCGAGGCATGGCACGAGACGCGCGACACGCTGCACATGTGGACGCAGATCCTGGGCAAGATCCGACTCAAACTGACGCCGCACGTCAATCATTGGTGGCAGGTGCCCTTCTACCTGACGTCGCGCGGCCTGACCACGACGCCGATTCCATACGGCGACGGCACCTTCGACGCGACGTTCGATTTCATTGATCACATCCTGGTGCTCGAGACGAGCAACGGACGGACCGAGACGATCGCGCTGCGGCCCCGATCGGTGGCCGACTTCTATCACGACGTGATCCGGACGCTTCAGGGGCTCGCGATCGACGTCAGGATCTGGACGAAGCCGCAGGAATATCCGCAGCCGATCCGCTTTGAGGAGGACACCCGGCACGCCGCGTACGATGCGGCGTACGCGCATCGATTCTGGCGCATTCTGCTGCGGGCCGACACGATTCTTAAAGAATTCCGGGCCCGCTTCATCGGCAAGGCGAGTCCCGTGCACTTTTTCTGGGGGGGGTTCGATCTGGCTGTGACGCGCTTTTCGGGCCGCCGGGCGCCGGTTCGCGAGGGCGCCGATCACATGACCCGCGACGCGTATTCGCACGAGGTAAGCAGCTGCGGCTTCTGGACCGGGAGCGGCGGCGTGACCGGCGCGGCATTTTTCTCGTACGCCTGGCCCGAACCGCCCGGTTTCAAGAACGCCCGCATCCGCCCCGCCGCGGCCTCCTACAACGAAGAGTTCTCCAACTTCGTGTTCATGTACGATGACGTGCGCGCTGCGGAAGACCCGCGTGCGATGGTGCTCGAGTTCCTGCAGAGCACGTACGAGGCCGCCGCGAACCTGGGACATTGGGATCGAGAAAACCTGGAATATCGATAGGCAGGCCGGCGTAGCGGCTATCGAAGACGCGACGGCTGACGCTCCCGGAGGCGGCATGGCGACGGCGACCTGCACGCATCTGAATCAGATCCACAAGGTGACCCCGTCGGGCAAAGGGTGCAAGGAGTGTCTGGAGATAGGCGATACCTGGGTGCATCTCCGGTTGTGCCTGACGTGCGGGCACGTCGGATGCTGCGATGACTCGAAGAATCGTCACGCCACGAAGCACTTCCACGCGACGCGGCATCCGATTATCCGATCGTTCGAGCCGGGCGAGGACTGGCGCTGGTGTTACGTCGACGAGCTCTTCCTCTAAGAGGAGCGGACTGGGTTTGGTGGGCCGTGTAGGACTCGAACCTACAACCTTGGGATTAAGAGTCCCCTGCACTGCCAGTTGTGCTAACGGCCCCCGCGTCATTCTAACAGAGCAGTCCGACAATTGGGAAGGGCGGGTCGCCGTTTGACGCGATCCCGCGGCGCACCGTAAAATCAAACTGCGCGGGCGTGGCGGAACCTGGCAGACGCACCAGGCTTAGGACCTGGTGGGCCGCGAGGCTCATGGGGGTTCAAATCCCTCCGCCCGCACCAGATCGGATCGCTGCGGCGCGCCCGTAGCTCAGTCGGATCAGAGCGGCTGCCTTCGAAGCAGCGGGCCGGGGGTTCGAGTCCCTCCGGGCGCACCAACCTTATCTACCAAGGCTTTCAGCGCACAGGGAGGTGAGGGGCGGCAACAAAAAGCAGCGGCTCAGGGCATCGGCTCGGCTGAGGCGATCGCGGCGGCCCCTCAGGGGCCCGTCCACACCACCGATTCATCCTCGGCATCCATGGAGATTGGCGTCAGGGGAGACGCCGGGGATGGTATGTGGGCCACGAAGCCTCAGTCGGTCCATGAACTCGGACAGGCGTTCTTGCTCCAATAGTAGGTCGGCGGGTGCTCCGCCAAGACGGTGCGCATCTACACGTTCTGGCTGGAGCGTCTGGCGGCGGCGATCCCCGCCATCGACGTGCTCGACCCGCTGACTCTCACGCGGTTCTTCGCCCAACTCCGCGAACGACATCTGAAACCGACCACGCTACACCAGGCGTATCGCGTCCTGCGGACGTTCTTCCGGTGGGCGAGGGCGATGTGTGTGATTACGTGCGACCCGCTCGCCGGGCTGACGGTGCGGACACCGCAGACCTTGCCGACCGTTCCGACGGAGGAGGAACTGAGGGCCGTGCTGGGGCGGTGCGACCTCACGCTCGAAGGCGGACGCAACCGGGCGATGCTCCTCCTGATGGTCGATGCCGGGCTCCGGCAAGGTGAAGTCCGTCGGTTGCTCATCGAGGAGGTGGAGTTCGGCAGCCGCACCCTCATGGTGAGGCAGGGGAAGGGGGCGAAAGACCGCACCGTCGCCCTTAACCCGACGACGGTTCGGGCACTGCGGGCGTGGATCGCGATGCATCCGGCCCCACGGCCCGAATCGTTCCTGTTCGTGTCGCGAGACGGTCGCCCCCTAACCGAGCGGCATCTCATCCAGATCTGCCATCGGCTGAGCAAACGTGCCGCATCCGGCCAGACAAGAAGCCCCGGCTGCTGCTATCGGAGGGTTCGCAAGCAAAGGACCGGCTCGCCCCACCTAAAGGCCCGGCCTTCCCAGGGTCGGATGGCGGTAAAGGGAAAGGGCATCCGACGTTGCTCCGGATGCCCCCTAATTCGCGGCGCTCTCGTCGGTATTGCTAGGAGCCGGGTGCGCGATAGTTGACCGTCTTCTTCGCGGCTTGATCCATCTCTTCGGGGGTCAAAAGCGCCACAGTCTTTATCGAGGCTCCCCCAGCCGCGTTGATGGCTAGAGAAACTGCAGCAACTGTCACGTTGTCCGGGGCGTCAACTATCGCATATACATCGTCATCTCCGAACGCATAGTAGAAGGCTTCAAGTTTTCCACCAAGCCCTTGCATCATTTGTTGGATTGCCGCCCGCCGACCCGTACCGCCCCCGCCCTTGATGAGCCCCTTGGTCCCCTCCACGGTGTACGAAGCCTTGATGAGATACTTCGCCATGTCTCCCACCCCCCTCAACGGGATGGTGGACCCTTCCCGAACGCACCCATGGGTCCTGCACCTATTCCCCCTGGCCCGTTGATGTTCGACGCTCGGCGTTCGGGTAGCCCCAGCACCGCAGTTTCTGCTCGGTGTCGTGGAGGCGCTCCGCGTCGGTCACACCGCTGCGTTCCTGACGTTCGGTAGAGGGCTCCTACCGAACAACAGGAAACCGACCATGAAAGGACAAGAGACGGTTTGGGAGCGAGACGATGAAGGTGAACCGCCGTTTCACGGCCATCTTACGAAGCCGTCGAGGCAAAGGTGCATGGACGTATGTCGTCTGGCCTGAATCAGTAGAGTTTTTTCACACGCGTGGGCTCGTGAAGGTGCGGGGCACGATAGACGGTCATCCGTTCCGCAGTTCCTTCATGGCTATGGGTACTGGTCGACACATGTTACCCGTAAAGGCCGACGTCCGCAGGGCCATAGGCAAAGAGGCTGGAGACATGGTAACGGTGCGCCTGGAGGAACGGATAAAGTAATATTGTGAGTTCCCAGGTCGCGCTCATTCCAGTAGGCGCACGTCGTCAGTCAAAACCCGCCGCGTTCCCGAGGATTCGGTAGGGCGCTCCTGCCGAACGAACATCACGTTGAGCCCGTTTCGTACAATGACTTCGGCCCATGCACGAACAGATTGTCGCCCGCACGCTCTCCCGCCTCGGCCTGGACCAGCGGGGCGCTGACCCGCATCCGCACCAGCCCACGCCCATGCTGCTGCAGCGAGCGGACAAGATGTTCGCGTCCCCCGACTGGGTCTACGAGCCGAAATGGGACGGGTTCCGGGCGCTGGCGTCCGTGCGGGACGGTTCCGTCCGGCTGATCTCGCGCAACGGCCACCCGTTCACCAACCTGTTCGGGCCGATCGCGGACGCGCTGCGGGTTTCCGACCTCGATCGTCCTGGATGGCGAGGTGATCTGCATCAACGACAACGGCCAGCCGGACTTCGAGGCGCTGCAGGCCCGGCTTCGGCCCCGGAACGGGAAACTGCCCGGCCACCTGTGCGAAGAAACCTGCGTGGAAACCCCCGAAGGCGTTCCCCACGGGGGGCGAGGATGACCACACGGGAGAGTGATCGCTTAACGAACACCACTAACCCCATTGTGATTCTGACAGGGGAACGTGCCGCTGGTGTCTGTGTGTTCGCAGTATTCTGTCTGAAGGTCTTGTTCTCCGGTGAGGTGTTACAGTCCCTGTAAAGGTTGACGGCCTGGGCTACCCTAAGGGTGTCGCCAAACACCAGCTCCTTGCGGAGCGCAGAGGGGAGCCCAGACCCATGCCCAGGATAGCACCCAGCACCAAGATTCGGGAAGAGATCACCCGGTTGCTCCGCGACAGCGTGCCGAAGGATCAGGACGTGGTGGGGATGCTGCTTCGCCTGGGCGCCCAACGGTTGGCGCAAGAGCTGCTCGAGGAAGAAGCCACCGATTTCCTCGGCCGCGATCGGTACGTCCGCCACCGCGGCGCCGAGCCGCATCGCGG
>DASYXS010000012.1:0-8240 GCA_035934535.1 bacterium | reverse complement strand
ACCAAACCGGACTGGGCGGAGCTTCCCCCAACGCAGGTCGCTCTAGCGGCCCTGCTGCTCGAACGCCGTCGCGGCACACGCCGCAAGCGCCGATACTGCGCGAGTCGTCGTCGGTGGAAATCGTTCACGCATCTGTCAGGTAGACGCAAGTTATCTTAGCGGCGATGAGTTTAAGGGTTGGTGCTCAAAGCCACGCCGCGGGACGCTGGTCTCGTCTTCTCGCCGGAAGGCACGCGCCCGCGTGATCAGGGCCGATGGATCAAATGCCAGTGGTGCAGGTCGCGGCCGGCATCATGCGTTCGATTCGGTGGTATGACCTCCGGGCACCAGTGCGCGAACCTGCTCATTGCGGCCGGCAAGGCCCGCTCTACATCGCCAGGCAGCTCGGGCATGCCGATGCAGGGTTCACGCTCAAGACGTACGGCCACCTCTTCGAAACGATCAAGCCGATCCCAGTCGAGTGGCCGGAGGACCTACTCTGGCCCTCCGGTTACCCGTGAGAAAACAGGGCCAAGCCTGCTACGGGCAGTGACACTGACAAAATCAGGAGCAAAGCCCGCTAACCCTGCCTGCCGCGAACAATGACATTATAGTGACAAACTCAGAACCAAAGCCCGATAACCCTTGATAAATAAGGTCTAGCAATGGTCGGGGAGGAGGGACTTGAACCCTCGGCCTCAGCGTCCCGAACGCTGCGCGCTACCAAGCTGCGCTACTCCCCGGTAGGCGCCATTGTAGCATTCGGCGCGGGCCGCGTACAATGCGTGCGGGGAACGGGCCCGCCCGAGGAGAACGTCTGTCGCCTGTATGGATGAGCTGCACGTAGCGCGCCACGGGGCCGTCGCCACGATCACCCTCCACCGGCCCGAGAAGCACAACGCGATCACGGTGGCGATGTGGGAAGCGCTGCCCGGCGTGCTGGCGCCGCTTGCGGCGGACCCGGCCGTCCGCACCGTCGTGGTGCGGGGCGCCGGGGAGGAGGCCTTCGCCTCCGGCGCCGACATCTCGGAGTTCGGCCGCGCGCGGAGCGGCGCGGCGTCGGCGCGGGCGTACACCGCGCTCGTGGTCGCGGCCGAGCGCGCGCTGGCGGATTTCCCGAAGCCGGCGATCGCGATGATCCACGGCTTCTGCGTCGGCGGCGGCCTCGAGCTTGCGCTCGCCTGCGATTTCCGGTGGACGAGTCCGTCGGGACGGTTCGGCATCACGGCGGCGCGCCTCGGGATCGTGTACGGACCCGACGCGACGCGGCGTCTCGCGCGTCTCGTCGGCCCGAGCCACGCGCGCGATCTGCTCTTCAGCGGGCGCCTCGTCGACGCGGCGGAGGCGCGCGCGATGGGACTCGTCAACCGCGTGTGCGCGCCCGAGGAGCTGGAAACGGCGACCTACGCGTACGCGCACGCGCTCGCGCGACAGGCGCCGCTGTCGCAGCAGGGCGCGAAAGCGATGCTGCAACGACTGGCGGGGGAGGGAACGATGACCGATCAGGACATCGGCGCATTCATCGAAGCCGCGTATGAGAGCGCGGACTACCACGAGGGCGTGCGGGCGTTTCTCGCGCGCCGGCCCGCCCGGTTCGAGGGACGCTGACGATGGGACCGCTCGACGGCATCCGCGTGGTCGACCTGACGCGGTTTCTCGCGGGGCCCTTCTGCACGCAGGAACTGGGCGACTTCGGGGCCGACGTGGTCAAGATCGAGCCGCTCGACGGCGACCACTCCAGGAACCAGACGCTCCGCCCCAACCTGGTCGGCAACAGTTACTTTTTCGCGGGGGCCAACCGCAACAAGCGCAGCATGGCGCTCGACGTGACGAAGCCGGACGGGCGGGAGGTCGTGCTCCGGCTGGCGCGCCGGGCCGACGTGGTGATCGAAAACTTCCGGCCCGGGGTCATGGAGCGCCTTGGCTTCGGCGCGGCCACGCTGCGCGAGAATAATCCGCGCCTCATCTATTGCGGCGTGACGGGGTTCGGGCAGACCGGCCCGTACCGAGGCCGTCCGGGATTCGATCAGGTGGGGCAGGGTATGTCCGGCTTCATGAGCATCACCGGACAGGAGCCGACCGGCCCGACCCGCGCCGGGATCGCGCTCGCCGATCTCTACTGCGCGATGACCGCCTGCCGCGGCGTGCTCTACGCGCTGCTGGCGCGCGAGCGGACCGGGCGCGGACAGGACGTGTACGTGTCGATCCTCGATTCGATGGTCTCGCTGCTGACGTGGAGCGCCGGGATGTATTTCGAGACGGGCAAGCCGCCCGGCGTCGCCGGCAACCACCATCCGCTCGCGTCGCCGTTCGGCGTGTACCAGACCAAGGAGGGATCGTTCAACCTCTGCGCGGGCAACGAGGTGATGTGGCGGCGGCTGTGCGAGGCGATCGGCAACCCGGACCTCGCCGAAGACCCGCGCTTTCAGAATGTGAACGCCCGCGTCGCGAACCGTCCCGCGCTCAACGCGATCCTGACCGAGGCGTTCAAGAGCCGGACGAGCAGCGAATGGGTGCGGTATCTCAACGAGCGCGGCGTGGCCTGCGGGCCGATCTACAACCTTGCGGAAGTGTTCAGCGATCCCCAGGTGCTGCACAACGGGATGCTGGTGGAACGGCCGCATCCCGTTCACGGCGCCGTCAAGCTGATCGGCATCCCGATCAAGCTCTCCGAGACCCCCGGCGAGATCCGCCGCGTGCCGCCGATCCTCAACGAGCACGGCGACGAAATCCTGGCAGAAGCGGGGTACGCCTCGGCCGAGATCGCGCGGCTGCGCGGGGCCGGCGTGCTCGGCGCCCGGCCCGCCCCGCGGGGGTGACGCCGTACCGGTGACCAGCTCGCCCGCTGCGAACGGACCGCTCGCCGGCCTCCGCGTGCTCGACCTCGGCAACATGATCGCGGGGCCGTTCTGCGCCCGCCTGCTCGGGGACTTCGGCGCCGACGTCATCAAGGTGGAGCAGCCGGGACGGGGCGACCCGGTCCGGGGGTGGCGGAGCCAGTACCGGGGCCACTCTCTTCTATGGAAGACAATGAATCGCAACAAGCGCGCCGTGACCCTGGACCTGCACATGGAAGAAGGACAGGCCATCGCGCGCCGGCTCTACGGCGCCTCCGACATCGTGGTAGAGAACTTCCGGCCGGGCGTGCTCGAGCGCTGGGGGCTCGGCTACGCGCAGGTCCAGGAGGCGTACCCCCGTCTCATCATGGTGCGGATCAGCGGCTACGGTCAGACCGGCCCCTACCGCGACCGGGGGGGATTCGGCGGCGTGGCCGAGGCCATCTCCGGCGTGCGTTTTCTGACGGGATATCCCGACCGGCCGCCGACCCGGGTCGGGTTCGCGCTGGCGGATACCGTCGCGGGGTTGTACGGGGCGTTCGCGGCCATGGCCGCCGTGCAGGAGCGGACACGCAGCGGCCGCGGTCAGGAGATCGACGTCGCGCTCACGGAGGCCACGTTCAGCCTGCTCGACGATCTGCTGGCCGCGTATCACAAGCTCGGACACATCCCTGAGCGGCACGGCACCGGCCTCCCAGGGGTCGCGCCGAGCAGCATCTATCCGACGCATGACGGGCAGTACATCGTGATCGGCGCCAACAACAACAATGTGTTCCGCCGGCTCGCGACGCTGATGGGCCGCGACGACTGGGTCAAGGATCCGGACCTGGCCGACGACCGGGGGCGGGGCGGACGCCAAGCCGAGCTCGACGCGGCGGTCGCCGCGTGGACCGCGCGGCACGACCTCCGCGCTCTCAACGATCTGCTCGCCGAGCACGGGGTGCCGGCGGGGCCGGTCTACGACATCGCCGGTGTTGCCGCGGATCCGCAGTTTCGCTCCCGCGGCGTGATCGCCGAGGTGGACGATCCCGACGTCGGGCCGCTCGCGCTCCCCGGGGTCGTGCCGCTGATGAGCCGGACGCCCGGGCGCATCGCCTGGGCCGGGGCGCGGCAGGGCCAGCACAACGCGGAAGTGTACGGCGAGGTGCTCAGGCTGAGCGGCCGGGACGTCGAGGCGCTCCGGGACCGCGGGGTCATTTGAGGCCCGGCCCCTCGACGCGGATGCGACCATGAAGGTGCCGGAAGCCGTGACGATCTCCGAGGTCGGGCCGCGCGACGGCTTTCAGCTCGTCGGCCGTGTGATCCCGACCGAGACCAAGATTCGCGTGATTCGCGCGCTCTACGATGCCGGGGAGCGCGACATCGAGGTCACGTCGTTTGTGTCGCCAAAGGCCGTGCCGCAGTTCGCCGACGCCGACGAGGTCGCGCGCGCCGCGCTGCGGCTGCCCGGGCTGCGCGCCTCCGCTCTCGTGCCAAATTTGAAAGGCCTCGAGCGCGCGCTTGCCGCCGGCGTTCGCGCCGTGACCGCAGTCATCGGAGCGACCGACGCGTTCAACGCGGCGAACGTCCGGATGACCGTGAGCCGGTCGCTGGAGCAGCTGGCCGCGGTCACGGAGGCGGCGCGGGCGGTGCCGGGCGTGTCGGTCGAAGTCGGGATCGCGGTCGCGTTCGGCTGTCCCTACACCGGGCCGGTGCCGTTCGACGCGGTGGAGGCGATCGTCGAGCGGGCGGCCGCCCTCGGGATCAGCTCGGTCAGCCTCGGCGATACGATTGGCGTCGCGACGCCGACGCAGGTCGCCGGCGCGGTCGCGCGCCTCGGGCGGGCCCATCCCGGCGTGCGCCTCGCGCTGCACCTCCACGACACGCGCGGCATGGGGCTCGCGAACGTCCTCGCCGGGTTGGACGCGGGCGTGACCACGTTCGACGCCGCGATCGGCGGCCTCGGGGGCTGCCCGTTCGCGCCCGGCGCGACCGGCAACATCGCCACCGACGATACCAACTACATGCTGCGCGGGATGGGCGTCGAGACGGGCATCGACCAGGACGGCCTGCTCGCCTGCGGCCGGCTGGTGGCGGAGACCGTGACGGCGGACCTGCCGAGCCATGCCCTCCGCGTGCACCTCGGCGGCGCGCGGGCGACGAGTTAGAGCGGTTTCGCAGGATTTTTCTTACGTTCCGCGAAATACGCCGGGACATTTACGCAGATTAACCTACGCAGCATACATCGGAGCATACAATGGCGCAGACGTTGCGGGATTGGTACCGCTACCTCGAACGGCAGATGCATGTCTCTCTCCCGGAGCCAGTCACGTCCCCGGACGCCGGCCCACCGGTCGCGCTCGCCTCGGTCAGCCGTCACATCAGGCCGGTCATGCCGGCCGACGCCGGGCCCATGGCACGGGCGAAAGGCGCGCCGGCCACCATAGCGTTACAGCCGGCACCCGCGAGTCCGGTTGCGCTATCCGCGGCCGTGGCGGCCCGGGGTCCATCCGGGCCGGCGGCCGGGACGGCCGTCGGCGGTCCGGCATCACGGGCGGCCCTCGAAGCGGAGGCGCGCGCCGACGCGGTGCGCCGGAGCCTCGGCGCCGGGCCCGATCAGCGGGCGTTGCCGATGGAGCTCGGGCCTCGGGGCCGGGGACGGGGCGGCCGGCGCCCGATCACAGAGAGCCGCGAGGAGATCATTCGCCGCCTGCTCGATCCCGAAATCAGTCTGCACGAGGCCGCCGCCGTGCTCAACCTGAGCAAGGCGACCGTGCGCCGTTACACCGACCAGGGGAAGCTCGCGTGCCTGCGCACCGAGGGCGGGCAGCGGCGGTTTCGCTTGTCGGCGCTGCTCGGCTTTCTCGACGTGCAGTCGCAGGCGCGCGGCGAAACCGCCGGGTAAGTGCACGTTGGACTGTTCACGGATTCCTACCTGCCGCGTACGAGCGGCGTGGTGACGGCGGTCGAGACGTCGGCGCGGCAGCTGCGGTCGCGCGGCCACCGCGTCTCCATCGTGGCGCCGGCGTATCCCGGCCACGCCGACGTCGATCCCGACGTCGTGCGCGTGCCGTCGGTCACCCCGCCGGGCTATCCCGATTTCCCGCTGGCGCTGCCCTATCCGGGCCGCGCGCTGCGGGCCGTGCGCGCGCTCGGCCTCGATCTCGTGCACACGCATTCGCCGTTTCTGCTCGGCGGCATGGGCTGGTGGGCGGCGCGGGCCCTCGGGCGGCCCGTGCTCTTCACGTACCACACCCGGTACGATGAGTACGCCCACTACGCCCCGGTGGTCGGCGAGCTGGCCCGGCCGCTTGTGAGCGCCTACGCGACGGCCTACTGCAACCAGTGCGACTGCGTGCTCGCGCCGCTGCCGTCGATCGCCGCGCTGCTGCGCGACGCCGGTGTGCGCGTGCGGGTGGTGGTGGTGCCGAGCGCGGGCATCGACGTCTCCGCCTTTGCGCCGCCGCCGGCGTCCGCAGGCGGCGGGCACGCGGCGCTCCATGGCCGCTTCGGGGTGCCGCCCCGGTCGCCGCTCCTCGTGTTCGTCGGGCGCCTGGCGCGGGAGAAAAACGTGGCGCTCCTGCTCGCGGCTCTCGCGGCGCTGCCGTCCGACGTGTGGCTGCTGCTCGCCGGCGACGGTCCCGAGCGTGCCGCCCTGGAGGCGCGGGCGGAGGACGCCGGACTCGCGTCCCGCACGGTCTTCGCCGGCACGCAGCCTCCGGCCGTCGTCGCCGAAATCCTGGCGGCGGCCGATCTTTTCGTCTTTCCGTCGACGACGGAAACGTTCGGGATCGCGATGATCGAAGCGATGGCGGCGGGGTGCGCCGTGGTGGCCGTGCGGGCCGCCGCGTCGTCCGACCTGATCCGGGACGGCGAAACCGGGCGTCTCGTGCCGGCGGATCCCGGGGCGTTTGCCGGCGCCGTCCGCGACCTGCTGGCGCAGCCGGCCCGGCGCAGCGCCATGGGTGAAGCGGCCCGGGCGGCCGCGGCCGATTACGATCAGGCGCGCGTCACGGATCGCCTGTTGATCGTCTATCAGGAGCTGGTCGCGCGCCAGGGCGTCGCGGGAGGGGGACTTACGTGCGTCTGAAACGGCTCGAACTCACCGGGTTCAAGACGTTTGCGGACCGCACCGCTTTGGAGTTCGCCCCGCGGCTCACCGCGATCGTCGGCCCCAACGGCAGCGGCAAGAGCAACATCTTCGACTCGATCCGCTGGGCCCTCGGGGAGGGCAGCCTGCGCGCGCTGCGCGGCGTGCGCAACGAGGACGTGATCTTCGCAGGCAGCGAGCGCCGCCGGCCGCTCGCCATGGCGGATGTCACGCTGGTCCTCGACAACGGCGACGGGACCCTCATGATGCCTCTCGACGAGGAGGGCGAGGACGCGCCCCCGACGCCGCTCGCGTTCGCGGAGGTGACGGTGACGCGGCGGGCGCTGCGGACCGCGGACAGCCGCTATTTCATCAACACCCTCCCGTGCCGGCTGCGCGACATTCAGACGATGTTTCTCGGCACCGGCCTCGGCGGGCACACCTACGCGCTCGTGACGCAAGGCGAGGTCGACCGCATGCTCGACGCGACGCCCGAAGAGCGACGGATGATCCTCGAGGAGGCCGCGGGGCTCGCGAAGTTCAAGCGCCGCCGGCATGACGCGGAGCGCCGCATGGCGGCCGCGGACCAGCTGCTGCTACGCGTTGCGGACATCCTCGCGGAGCAGGACGCGCGGGTCGAAACATTGGCGGCGCAGGCCGCCGCCGCCCGGCAGTACCAGGCCTACACACAGGAACTGCGCGGGCTCGAGCTCGCGGTGCAGGTCGAGGAGGTCCGGCGGCTGGCCCGCGCGCAGAAGCGCGTTCAGGACCAGCTCGAGCAGATCGCGGTGAAGCGCCGCGACGTCGAGCGATCTCTCGCGGTCCTCGCGGAGGAGCGGGCGGCGCTCGACCGGCGTGCCGCGGACGCGGGCCGGGAATGGGACGACGCCCAACGGTCGCTCGTGCGGCTCACCGAGCGCCGGGCGGCCGAGGAATCCGCTGCGGAGCTGCTCGCCGAGCGGCGGCGGGGCGTCGCCGCGCAGCGAGCCCGGCTCGACGCGGAGATCGCCCGGGAAGGGGCCGAGGCCGGCCGGCTGGCCGGCGAGCGCGACGATCTTGCGGGTCGGGACCGGTCGCTCGCCGCCGAGGAGGAGCGCCGCCGGGGAGACGTGGCCGCAGCGCAGGACGCACTGCAACGGCTCGAAGAGAGCACGGCGCGGGACGAGGCGAGGGCAACGCAGGCGAGAGAAGAGGCCCGTACGCTCGCGGACGCCCGCGCGCGGGCGCAGACCGATCTCGCGACGGCGGAGGCGCGCGTCGCAGCCTATCTCGATCGGGCCGCCGCGATCGCCGGGCGGCTCCACCACTTGCGGGGACAGGTCGCCGAGATAGCCGCGCGGCGGGAGACGCTGGCC
>DASYXS010000112.1:0-9709 GCA_035934535.1 bacterium | reverse complement strand
TCTACTTTCCGCTTGTGGTCGCGATCGCAGTCTGGCAGCGGCCCCACATCGGCCCGGTTCAGCTGATCTTCATCGGCGGCACGGCCGTGCTGCACACCGGCTACTTCCTGGCGCTGCAGCAGGGGTACCGGCTCGGCGACCTGTCGCTCGTCTACCCGCTGGCCCGCGGGACCGGCCCGATGCTGACGACCGCGGCGGCGATCGCGTTCTTCGGCGAACGGCCGGGACCGATCGCCCTCGCCGGCACCGCGCTCATCGGCGGCGGCATCATCCTCTTGACGACGGGGCCGGACACGTGGCGCCGGCCGAACGCCCGTCAGGCGGCGGCCTACGCGCTCTTCACCGGGCTGTTCATCGCGGGCTATTCGCTGTGGGACAAGCGCGCCGTCACGACGTTCGCGATTCCGCCCGTCGTGCTGGATTGGGGCGACAACGTCGGGCGGGCGGCGATCCTGGCGCCGGTCGCGCTCGCCCGCCGCGCCGGGCTCCCGGACGTCTGGCGGCGCTACCGCCGCGAGATCGTCCTCGTCGGCGCGCTGAGCCCGCTGCCGTACATTCTCGTCCTGAGCGCGATGGTCTTCACGCCGGTGAGCTACGTCGCGCCGGCACGGGAGATCGGGATCCTCGTCGGCGCGGTCATGGGGACGCGGCTGCTCGCCGAGGGCGACGCCGCAAGACGTCTCGTCGCGGCGGGGGCGATGGTGGCGGGCCTGGCCGCGCTCGCGGTGGGGTGAGGTCCGCCTAGGACGCGGTGTCGGGCGCGGCCTCCTCGGACGCGGCGCCGTCGGGGACACGCCGGTCGGCCCGGTGCGCGACGAGCCGCTCGATCGTCGGACGCGTGAGCCAGACCTGCCGCAGCTCGGTCCGGCGGCCTTCGGCGAGCCGCTCCCGGCCCTCGGGATGATACCGCGCCAGCAGAAACCGCTCCCACCACGTCAGCCACCACCTCGTGAACGCCGGCAGCGGACGGTTCTCGAACCCGGCCCGCGCGGCCTCGGCCCAGAAGAGGCTCGCACCGCACAGGGCGTGGATGTCCCGATACTCGGGCCGCTCGCGGAGGTCGCGGGCGAGCGGCGCCAACATCCGAAAGAACTCTCGCCGGAACCTGAGCCCCGGCCGGCCGGCCCCGTGCAGACCGGCCACGCGTTCGTTGTCCATGTGAAACTCGGCGACGACGTCGCCGGGGTTGACCACCGTGCCGTCGCGGAACTCGAAGCGCGGGCCGTGGTGACGCACGACCTGCAGCCTCACGATGTAGCCGCCCTCGCCGATTTCGCGGATGTCGAACCGCCGCTCGAACCAGCGATTGACCCATGCGACCCAGTTCATCACGGAGTCCATTCGGGCCCGCACCGAGCGCACCTTGGCCTCGATCGGCCGAATTCGGAGTGGACTCCGGCGAACGGGTTCGTACGGGACGGCGGCGAACTCGTGAGAGCATGCCGGAGATCCGCGAGACCCCCGAACGCCTCAGGCGCACCAAGATCGTCGCGACGCTCGGCCCCGCAAGCGAGGCCGAGCCGGTGCTGCGCCGCCTCATCGCGGCGGGGATGGACGTCGCCCGGCTCAACTTCTCGCACGGCACGCGCGCGGAGCACGGCCGCACGATCCGGCTCCTGCGCCGGCTCGCCCGGGAGATGGGGGCGCCGCTCGCGATCCTGCAAGACCTGCAGGGCCCGAAAATCCGCGTCGGGCGTCTCGCGGCCCCGATCGACCTCAAGGACGGGGCCGCGGTCGCGCTGACCACGCGACGAACCGCCGGCGCCGGGCGGATTCCGGTGCCGTTTGCCGGCCTCGGCCGCGCCGTCCGCCGGGGATCGCGCATCTTAATGAAGGACGGCACGATCGAGCTCGTCGTGACGGGGCGCCGGGGCGGCGAGATCCTCTGCCGCGTCGTTCGCGGCGGCACGCTCGGGGCCCACCAGGGCGTCAACCTCCCCGGCGTGCGGATCCGGTCGCGCGCGCTGACCGCAAAGGACATCGGCGATCTCAAGTTCGGTCTGACGCACGGCGTGGACGCGGTCGCGCTCAGCTTCGTGCGCACCGCGGGGGACATCCGCCACGCGCGGCGGGTGCTGCGCCGGCTCGGCCGGGCGGTGCCCCTCGTGGCGAAGCTCGAGAAGGCGGAGGCGGTGACGAACCTCAGCGAGATCGTCGCGGAAGCCGACGCGGTGATGGTGGCCCGCGGCGATCTCGGGGTGGAACTGCCGGCGGAGCGGGTCCCACTCATACAGAAGCGGATCATCCGCCGGGCGAACGCGCGCGGGATCCCGGTGATCACGGCGACGCAGATGCTGGAGTCGATGGTGCGCGCGGAGCGGCCGACGCGCGCGGAGACCTCCGACGTCGCCAACGCCGTCCTCGACGGCACGGACGCGGTGATGCTGTCGGCGGAAACCGCCGCGGGCCGGTACCCGGTGCAGGCCGTCGAGACGATGGCGCGGATCGCCCGCGCGGTCGAAGACGGCGCGGGCCCGGCCGCATCCGCGGGCGGACCCGCCCGGCCGAGCGTGCCCTACGCGATCGGGGCGGCGACGCAGGCGCTCACGGAGGACCTCGCCGTCGCGCTCGTCGTCGCGATCACGACCACCGGCCGGACGGCGCGCCTGCTCTCACAGCGGCGCCTCACCGCCCCGGTCCTCGCGTGCACGGAGGACGAGGGGATCGCGCGGAGCCTCGCGCTGTGGTGGGGCGTCGTGCCGCTCCTCGTGCCGTTTCAGCCGACGACCGAGGCGATGATCGGTTTCCTCGACCGCGAGATCGTGCGCCGGCGCCTCGCGCGGAAGGGCGACGCCGTCGTGGTCGTCGGCTCGGTGCCCGTGATCGGACGCGGGCGCACCAACTTCCTGCAGGTCCACCGGCTCGGGTTCCTGTGGACGCGGGGGAAGATTCGGGCGCGCCCGGACGTTCCAGGCAGGGGAGAGGTGACGCATCGGTGATGGATGAGACGCGCGACGGCGCGCACAACGTCGTAATCATCGGCTCGGGCGCCGCCGGCCTGACCGCGGCGATCTACGCGGCGCGGGCGGCGCTCCGGCCGATCGTGATCGCCGGCAGCCAGCACGGCGGACAGCTCACGCTGACGTCGGACGTGGAGAACTTCCCCGGCTTCGAGGACGGGATCCAGGGTCCGGACCTCATGGGGGCGATGCGGAAGCAGGCGGAGCGATTTCAGGTCGAGTTCATCGACGGCGACGCGACGTCGGTGGACTTCCGCCGGCGGCCATTTCAGATCGTCGCCGGCGACGAGACGCTGCTCGCCCGCACGGTGATCATCGCGACCGGCGCGGGGACCAACTGGCTCGGCCTGCCGAACGAGCAGCGCCTCGTCGGCCACGGGGTCTCGTCCTGCGCGCCGTGCGACGCGTTCTTCTTCCGCGGCAAGGAAGTCGCCGTCGTCGGCGGCGGGGACTCCGCGATGGAAGAGGCGCTGTTTCTCGCGAAATTCGCGACCAAGGTGACGATCGTCCACCGCCGGGACACCTTTCGCGCCAGCAAGATCATGGCCGACCGGGCGCTGCGCAGCGAGAAGATCGGCGTCCGGTGGAACACCGTGGTCGAGGACGTGCTCGGCAACGGCAAGGTCAACGGCCTGGTCCTCCGCGACACCGTCTCCGGCCGCCGGGAGGAGTTCCACACCGACGGCCTGTTCGTCGCGATCGGCCACCATCCCAATACCGAGCTGTTCCGGGGCCAGATCGATCTGGACGCGAACGGCTACATCGTGCTGGACCACCACACGATGACGAGCGTCGACGGCGTCTTCGCCGCGGGCGACTGCCACGATCACCGCTACCGCCAGGCCGTTACCGCCGCGGGCTACGGCTGCATGGCCGCGATGGACGCGGAGAAGTACATCGAGGCGCGCCACGGATGAACGAGGCGCTCTGGGACCTCTACCAGCAGCAGTGCCAGAATGAGATGGTCCCGCTCGAAGAGTTCGTCCGACGCCTCGCCGCGGGCGAGTGGGGGGCCTACCCGAAGGCCGACGTGCTCGAACTCCTCGGGGAGCTCGAAAGCATGATGCTCGCGAACATTCAGCTGAAGACGCACGAGGGCGCGCGGTTCGCGGAGATGGCCGACGAGGTCGCCGAGCAGACGCACGCCGAGTTCGAGAAGCTCACGTCGTTCGCCGACACCGCGTTCCGGTAGGCGTGGAACTGGAGGGCCGGGTCGCGGTCGTCACCGGCGCCGGCCGGGGGATCGGGCGGGCCATCGCGGAGCGGTTCGCCGCCGAAGGCGCGCGCGTCGCGCTGTGGGACGTCGACGCGGCCGCCGCGGAAGCGGCGGCCGCGGAGCTCGACCCCGCGGGCGGCCGCGCCGCCGCCTCGCGCGTGGACGTGACCGACGAGGCCGCGGTCGGCCGCGCGGTGTCCGAGACGGTCGCCCGCTTCGGCCGCCTCGACGTCCTCGTCAACAACGCCGGGATCTCCCGCCACCGCCCGCTCGCCGACATGACCGTGGAGATGTTCGAGGCGGTCATGCGGGTGAACGTCACCGGTACTTTCATCTGCTGCCGGGCCGTGGTGCCGGTCATGAGGACACAGGGCCGCGGCAAGATCGTGAACATCGCCTCGCTCGCCGCGCGGACCGGCCGCCCCGGCGTCGCGGTCAACTACGCCGCCTCGAAGGCCGCGGTGATCGGGCTGACGCAGACGCTGGCCCGGGAGGTCGGTCCGGCGGGGATCTACGTCAACGCGATCGCGCCGGGACCGATCCTGACCGACCAGACGCGGCAGTACGCGCCGGAGGTGTTCGCGGCGTGGAACGCGGGACGGGCGGTAGGGCGGGACGGCTCGCCGGCGGACGTCGCGGACGCCGCCGTGTACCTCGCCTCCAGGCGCTCGGACTGGATCACGGGCGTCACCCTCGACGTCAACGGCGGGATCCTGATCCGCTGAAGGGTCCCGGCCGGATCGCCGCCGGCCGGCGCGCTACGTCAGGAAACGGCCGTTCCGGTAGACGGCCTCGCCGTCCGCGAAGACCTCGCAGCCGCCGGCCCGCAGATCGAGGATCATGTCCCAGTGGAGCCCGGATTGGTTCGTGCCGCCGGTGTCCGGGTAGGCCGCGCCGAGCGCCATGTGGACCGTCCCGCCGATCTTCTCGTCGAACAGGATGTTCCGCGTAAACTGCTGGATGTCGTAGTTGAGACCGAAGGCGAACTCGCCCAGGATGCGCGCGCCCGCGTCGATGTCGAGCATGGAGCGGAGAAACTCTTCGCCCTTGTCGGCCGCGACGTCGGTGACCCGGCCGTCTTTGAAGGTGAGGCGGATGCCGGTCACTTCGCGCCCGCCGTAGATCGCCGGGAACGTGAACCGGACGGTGCCGGTGGTGGCGGTCTCGACGGGGCCGGTGAAGACCTCACCGTCGGGGAAGTTGTGCTCGCCGGCGGCGCTGATCCACGTCCGGCCCCCGACCCCGACCGTCAGGTCGGTGTCGGGGGCCACGATGCGGATCGTCTTGACCGTCCCGAGCCGCTGCGCGACCGCGGCCTGCTCGCGCTCCACCCGCTGCCACTCCGCCACCGGGTCGTCCTTGTCGACGTGGCCCGCCTTATAGACGAAATCCTCGTAGTCGCCGAGCGACATCTCGGCCTCCTGCGCGTCGGCGTGCACCGGCGCCTGGGTCAGGCACCAGCGCAGCTCGTGCCTGGCGGCCCGCTCCATGAAGCGCGTCATGATCTCGCGCGTCGCCTCGCGGCGAATCCGCATCCGTTCCGGCGGAATGCGGGTGAGCGCCCGGGTATTGTAGGCGCCGAGGTACCGCAGCTCGCAGTTGAGGACCTCGACCTCGCGGCGGTCCAGGTCCGAGATGAACCGCAGCTGCTCGTCGCTCGCAAGCTTGAGAAAGGTTTCGTCGAGCCCGTCGATCGTACAGCGCACCGTCGGATGGCCGCCGGCCTGCAGCACCTCGCGGTAGGCGGCGGCGATGTGGGGCGCGGCGATCGCGGGGCCGCCGATCCGCACGAGATCGCCTTTGCGCACCTTCATGGAGTAGTGGACGAGCACCCGGGCCAGCCGGTCGATTCGGGGATCCGTCATGGAATTTCGGTTCCGCTCGGGCGGGTGGCCATCCTTCGCCACCGGAGATCAGGCACGATCAGAGAGGGTAAACGGGGACGCGCGCGCGAGACAAACCGGAGGGCCCTGCCCTACCGGGCAGCGCCCTCCGGTGAAACCCAGGTAAGACGCGATTTAGCGCTTCTTGCCCTTCTTGGCTGCCTTCTTCTTAGCTGCCACGAATTGGGCCCTCCTTTCGATTTTTGGTGTCCAGGGGGGCCTCTCTGCCCCTCGGTTAACGCACATACGACACTCATTACTATTTTCCTGCCGGGAAACCGAGAAAATTTCCAATAAAGGGAGAGAACGGGAGGATCACGGGGGCCATGCCGGGTATTCCAGGGAATCTCCGTGGGATGAAGTGCGCGCTCCAAGTTGCAAGTTGCGCGTCCAAACCCTTCCGAACGCGCGTCCGATACGGCCCGGAGAGCGTTCCGCACAGCGGAACGATAGCGCCGTCTCAGCCGGACGGCCCGCACCGGGGTCCGGCGCTGAGAACAATTCTCGATGATTTTGGGGGGTCCCGCCGCCTCCGCGGCAAATACGATCGCATGAGACCCTCTGCGTTCGGACGGCGGCCGGCGGCCGCCGCACTGCTCGCGGCAACACTTCTCGCGCATCCCGGCGCTGCGACCGCGCTGCCCATCGAGCACGTCCGCGGCATCTACCTCCAGCGGGCGATCGAGATCGCCACCGTCGGGACGCGCACGGTCCGGCTCACGCGAATGACGAGGTTCCGCCGGTGCGGCCTGACCCGCGGGACCGCCGAAGATTTCAACGGCCACCTCGTCGACGTCGCCGGACGCGACGTCGACGGCATCGGCTTCGTCGCCGGGCTCGTGAACACGATCGATGGCTGCCCGCCGGCGGACTAGCTCCCGGCGGGAACGCGCGCGCGCGTCCGCGGGGCGGCGGCAGTCGGATTTTCGGCGGCTCGTCTACGAGGTGCTGCGCCGCGTGCCGCGGGGGCGCGTTGTCACGTACGGGCAACTGGCGCTCATCGCCGGACGGGCGCGCGCGGCGCGGGAGGTGGGGTGGATCGCGTACGAGGGCGGCCGGGGACTTCCGTGGCAGCGCGTCGTCAACCGCTTCGGCGGGCTGGCCATCGGCTACGGCGGCCACGACGGCCGCGCGGCGCACAAGCGCGATCTCGCCGGGGACGGCGTGCGCGTCCGGCGGAACCTGACCGTGGATCTCCGCCGCTACCAGTGGTGGCCCGACGACGCGCTGTGCCGGCGGCTCGGATGCGGCATCGAGACGCTCGCGGCGATGTCGGCCGCCAAACGGCGGCCGCCGCCGGCTCCACCGCGTGCGCCCGGGGACGGCCGCCTCCGGCGCGCCGCGCCGGAGGCGGTCAAGAAACGGTTCTTGCCCGGCTACCCCGAGCCATAACGCGGCGCGGGGCGTCGCCGCCCCGCGCCGGTCGACAAGCTCAGATGGCGCCCGCGGGCTTAGTTGGCGGCCGCCCGCTCGTAGAGGTTCAGCGGGTGGCGCCGCAGCGCGGGCCCGATCGCGCGCTGCAGCGCATCGAACACGTCGAGATCGTACTGCCCCACGAACGTGATCGCGGTCCCCGGCCGCCCGGCCCGCGCCGTGCGGCCGATGCGGTGAACGTACGTCTCGACATCCTCCGGGACATCGAAGTTGATGACGTGCGAGACGTCGGGCAGGTCCAGGCCGCGGGCGGCGACGTTGGTCGCGACCAGCACGCGGGACCGCTTCTGCTCGAAGGCGCGGAGGGCTTTCATGCGGGCGCCTTCCATCATGCCGCCGTGCAGCACCGACGCCCCCGCGATCGCGCGCGCCAGCCGGTCTACCCGGTGGCGGGTCCGGCGGAACACGAGCGCCGACGTGATCTCGTCGCGGGACAGGAGGGCGCGCAGCGCCCGAACCTTGTCCTGCTCGGCGACCTCGAGGTAGAACTGCTCCACGGTATCGACGGTCGGCGCGGCCGACGCGATGCGCAGCCAGACCGGATCGCGCATCTGCCGGTGGGCGATCTCGTGGATCGCCGACGGCATGGTCGCGGAGAACAGCGCGGTCTGCCGGCCCGACGGCGTCTGGCGCAAGATCCGCGAGACGTCGGGCAGGAAGCCCATGTCGAGCATCCGGTCGGCCTCGTCCAGGACCGCGACCCGCACGCCGTCGAGACGGAGGGTGCCGCGCTCCATGTGGTCGAGCAGGCGGCCGGGCGTGGCGACGACCACCTGGGGACGCCGCTTGAGGTCCTCGATTTGGCGCACGATGGAATGGCCGCCGTACACGGCGACGGCCCGCACCCCGCGCTCGCGGCCGAGGGCATTCAGGTCTTCCGTGACCTGGACCGCGAGCTCCCGCGTCGGCGTGAGGACGAGGGCCTGGGGCACGCCGAGCCGCGGGGTCTCCCCGTTGGCCCGCCCGACCTCCGCGCGGTCGACGATCGGGATGCCGAACGCGCCGGTCTTGCCCGAGCCGGTCTGGGCCTGGCCGACCAGGTCGGCGCCCCGGCGCATCACCGGAATCACCTGGACCTGAATGGGCGTCGGCTCCTGCCAGCCGATGCGGTGGATGGCGCGAAGCGTCTCGGGACGAAGCGAAAACGAGTCGAACGAAGCCTTGGGGTCTGGCGGGGACTGCGGGGCCTGCGAATCTATCTGCGGTATTTCATCCGGTCGTTCCATTACTGACTTGCGAATATGCGTTCCCTCCTTCGTGATCCGGCCTGGGCCGGACGGCGGCTGTGAGCCGCTCAAACGTCGATGCCGGCAACTTGCGTGTGTCTCGCCGGCACCTACCGCCACGAAGAAAGGTCCTGCGACACACTCGCGGCGGACCGTTTCCGGGTCCGCCGCCAACGCACGTATGACGACGTGAATATTATATACTGTGGAGACCCGGGAGGCAAGCGAGACACGGAACTCCCGAGGCGACCCGGACCGTTATTTCCGTGGACACTGGAGGCCGGCGGAGACGTCTAGGACCTTCGCAATTTTCACACAACTTCTTCGCGGCTTATTCAACGCCGGCCGATAGTGTGAAGGCCGCAACGGCCACAACCTAACCCGCCAAGGGGGGAGCCTCATGCAACACCCGATTCGCGCGGCATCCGAGAGCCGGCTGGCACTCTTGATTGCCGTCGTTCTCACCGTCGCGGTCGCCGGCGGCATCGTCCCGGCGCACGCCGCGACCGGGTCGCTCGTGTTCTCCGCGATCGCCGTGCTCGAGCGCAACTACGTCGATCAGATCCACCCGACCGATCTGCTGAATGCCGCCATCGTCACGCTGCGCCAGCAGACCCACACCGGCCCGGGCGTCCTGCCGGATATCCCGGCCGGCGTCGGCGGGACCGACGCCGAGCAGCAGTTCCTCGCGGAGTTCGACCGCGCCGTCCAGACGGGCGTCGAGTCGCAAGACCAGCTGGCCTACGACGCGACCGCGGGCATGCTCGCCTCGCTCCACGACAGCCACGTGTACTACATGGATCCGACGCGGTTCCAGGAGAACAGACAGTCCTTGAACGGCAACCCGGGGTTCTCGGGCATCGGCATCATGATCACCGGTCAGGCCGACGCGGCGGGCACGCGCTGGGTCTTCGTCGACAGCGTCTTCCCCGGTTCCCCGGCCGAAGCGGCGGGCCTCAAGCGGTTCGACAAGATCGTCGCCGTCGGCGG
>DASYXS010000027.1:0-24874 GCA_035934535.1 bacterium | reverse complement strand
ACGTGAGAATAGTCGACAAGTGCAGATTGAGTGCAGAGGCTATAATGACAGTTCGTAGCTACCTATTTCCCGGCTGGCGATAACTCGTTAAACTATATTTCAAGCGGTTCCTAGGAGATTGTCCTCATCGTATGAAGTCGGTCGCCTAGATGAGGCCGCAGGTTCAAGACCTGCACCGCCCACCATGCACCCCGTTGCACCGGACTTGCACTGAAACTACTGAATCAGAGGGACTCCGCGCGCCGACAGCAGGACTTAGCCGATCCTTTCAGATCAAGCAGCCCGTCTGCTCGCAGGCGATCGGCGAGGCTGCCTCCGCAAAAAGCTTACAATCGCGCTGAGCGCAAGCGCCGCACCTATGGCGAGGGGTACGCCGACAAGCCGGCGTTCAATGGAACCGCTTCCCGCATCGGGGTCGATTCCGAATCGCTCCTCGATCCAGTCCTGAGGCAGGATCAGAAACAACGCTCCGACGGCGAACGCAATCGCCGACGCCGCAGCCCGAGTCCGTGCCGACAGCCATCTCTTCACGTCCATTCCTCCTGCGCTTGTCTGCCGCACTACACGCCTTGACTTTGCCGCCTGTTCCACCGAAGTCCTTCTCGCCGGCCAAAAGGAGTGCGGGAGTCAAAATGGAAATCCAGAATCGAGGCAACCGGGCCGGTGGCCTGGGTGGCCGTCGCCGCAGACCCCGTGTGCTGTTCCCGAGCTCGGCAAGCGACAGGAGGAACTTTCCATGGCGGAACTTTCACTCGACGCCCTCAAATGGCGCTGTATCGGGCCGCCGCGCGGCGGCCGTGTCGTCGCGGTCGCCGGTGCCCCCGATGACCGCAAAGTATTCTATTTCGGCGCCTGCGCCGGCGGTGTCTGGAAGACGACCGACGGCGGCACGTACTGGCGCTGCGTAAGCGACGGGTATCTCGGCTCGGCCTCGATCAGCGCGCTCGCCGTCGCTCCATCGGATCCCAACGTAATTTATGCCGGCACCGGGGAAACCGCGATCCGGCTCGATGTTTCCTATGGCGACGGTGTGTACAGGTCGACCGACGCCGGCCGCACTTGGAGCCATCTCGGTCTCCGCGAGACCCGGTTCATCGGGCGCATCCGCGTCCATCCGCAAAACCCCGATCTCGTCTACGTCGCCGCGCTCGGCGACGTGTTCGGCGCGAACGAGGAACGCGGGGTCTTCCGATCGGAGGACGGCGGAAAGACTTGGAGCAAGGTGCTCTATCGAGACGCCAACTCGGGCGCCGTCGATCTGTCGCTGGATCCGAACAATCCCCGCATCCTCTTCGCGGGCTTCTGGCAGGCGCGCCGGAGCTTCTGGAACCTGTCGAGCGGGGGGCCGGGAAGCGGCCTTTTTCGCTCGATGGATGGCGGCGAGAGCTGGTCGGAGATCTCGCGGTTTCCGGGTCTGCCGGCGGGTCCCCTCGGCAAGATCGGCGTGGCGGTGTCGCCCGCCCGCGCGGGCCGCGTGTGGGCGCTCGCGGAGACGGAGGCCGAGAAGACGGGCCTCTACCGGTCGGATGATTACGGGGAGACTTGGACGCTCGTCTCATCCAATCGCGACCTCATGCACCGGCCCTGGTACTACACGCATGTCTTCGCCGACCCTCGTCACGGCGAAACAGTCTACGTCGCCAATCTTCAGCTTTGGAAATCGACCGACGGCGGAACAGGCTTCACAGAGATCCAGACGCCGCACGGCGACAACCACGACCTCTGGATCGATCCCGCCGATCCGAACCGCATGGTCGAGGGAAACGACGGCGGCGCCTGCGTAAGCGTGAACGGCGGCGAGACGTGGTCGTCGATCTACAACCAGCCGACGGCGCAGTTCTATCGCCTCGACACCGACAACCAGTACCCTTATCGTGTGTACGGCACGCAGCAGGACAACTCGTCGATCTCAGTGCCGAGCGCCGCCGCCTGGGGCGCGATCACCCTCGGCGACTGCACCTATCCGGGTACCGGGGAAAGCGGCTTCATTGCCGTCAATCCCAAAGATCCAAACGTTGTCTTTGTCGGCGCGATTGGCTCGAGCCCCGGCGGCGCCGGGGCGCTGCAGCGCTACGATCATCGCACCGCGCAGATCCAGCTGGTCAATGTCTGGCCCGAGGAATCGACCGGCATCGCCCCCAAGGAGATGCGGTACCGGTTCGCCTGGACGTTCCCGATCGTCTTTTCACCCCACGACAGCGGCACCCTCTACGCGGGCGGGAACCACGTGTTTCGCAGCCGCGACGAGGGCATGAGCTGGGAGGAAATCTCACCTGACTTGAGCCTCAACGATAAGAGCCGGCAGGGGCCTTCCGGCGGCGACATCACGCGTGAAAGCGCCGGGGCGGAGGTCCACGCGACGTGCGCGTCGGTCGCCCCATCGCCGCACCGGCCGGAGGAGGTGTGGGCTTCGACCGATGACGGGCTCGTGCATGTCACGCGAGACGGCGGCAAGAGCTGGCAGAACGTCACGCCGCCCGGCATGCCGGAGCTCGCGTACGTTGGCTGCGTGGAGATCTCCCCGCACGACCCGGACACGATCTATGTCGCGGCGACGCGCTACAAGCTCGCTGATTACCGTCCGTACCTGTTCCGCAGCACCGACGGCGGACGGCGGTTCGAATCGATCAACGGCGACTTCCCGGAGAACGAGATCACCCGCGTCGTGCGCGCGGACCCGGTGCGCAAGGGACTGCTGTTCGCCGGCACCGAGACCGGCGTCTATTTTTCCGCGAACGACGGGCGCAATTGGACGCGCATGGGCGGCGGCCTGCCGGTCGTGCCGGTCTACGATCTCAAGATCAAGGGGGCGGATCTCGTGGCCGGGACCCATGGCCGCTCCTTCTGGATCTTGGACGACATCACGCCGCTCAGAGCCTTTGCCGAGGGCAAACCCGGATGCCGTCTCTTCGAGCCGCGCACGACGGTCCGTACGAAGCTGCATTTCGGAGCCGTGCGAAGCCTCCGGCCGAGCGGCGTCGCGTTCGCGGTCGCCTCCGGCATAGGCGGCGGCATTCGAACCTTTCGCAGACCGGACGGGACGACCGGGCGCGAGTATCTCGACGTGGGAGAGAACCCGCCGAACGGCGCGATCATCTATTACTGGTTGGACGACGGCGTGTCCGGCCCGGTGTCGCTCAGACTCCGCGATGCCTCCGGGGCCGCGATCGCGACCTTCCGGAGCGACGACGGCACGTTGCCGGCCGCGAAGCGCCCGCCGGTTCTCCCCGGACTGAACCGGTTCGTGTGGGATCTCAAATATCCGGGGCCCGTGACGCTCGATACGAGCCTCGCTCCGCCGCGTAACAAGCCGCTGGCGGAGCCGGCCGAACCGCCGGCCGGCCCCACGGTGGTGCCGGGCCGGTATCGCGTGGAGATGTCGCTGGGTTCGGAGACGATGGCCGCGGAGTTCTCGGTCGTGAAGGATCCGCGCCTCTCGACGACGCCGGAGGCGTACCGTGAGCAGTTCGACCTGCTGCGGGCATTGACGGCATCGCTCGGCAAGGTCAACGCGACGGTCAACCGCATCCGCCGGCTGAAGCAGCGGTGTGCGGTATTGACGGCGGGATCGGAAACCGGCACCCGCGATCTTGCCGCGCGGGCAGCGGCCGTGGTGGAACAGCTGTCGGCGGTCGAAGCCGTGCTGGTGGACGTCTATCGCGAGTCGGATCGCGACACGCTGCGCCACCCCGCGGGTCTCAACGATACGCTCGTGGATCTGATCAACACTGTCTCTTTGGCCGATGCCGCGCCGACGAAGCAGGCGGCGGCCGTGTCGAAAGAGATCATGGCGCGCGTCGGCGACGAGATCGGCAAAGTCGAGAGACTCATCGCTACCGAGGTCTCCGCGCTGAATCGCTTGGCCCTGGAGCGGGCGGTCGAAGCGCCGCGCGACTGAAGGAGATCGCCGTGGCGATGCGGGGCCTCACGGCGCGATGCCGACCTGGGCGCACGGACGTCAGGGTTCGGCCGGCCTCCCCGTCCGCATAGAGGTGAGCAGCGCCGTGATGACGCGCAGCGTGCCCACCGCATCGCCGGGAGGATACGGCACGTCGGCCTCCTGAAGGACGGCGTCGGCGAATCGCTCCACCATGAGCTGATACTGGTTGACGCCCGGCACGGTGAGCACCGTGCGCTCCGCTCCTCGTGTGAGGTGGATCTCGGCATCGCCGGTCCCGGGGAGAAAGGCCTTCGGGATTGTCAGCCGTCCCTCCGTGCCGACGACCTCGTACTCTTCACGTCGAGGCATCGTGAGGCCGCAGTCGAGCAGCGCCACACGGCCGGACCCGAACAACAGAACCGCGCCGACGAGTTCGTCAACCCCGCTCTCGCCGACGTACCCTCGAGCAAATGCCTGCTCGGGGTCTCCCAAGAGCATCCGGGTCACGTTTACGGCGTAACACCCGACATCGTAGAGCGAGCCGCCGCCCAACGCGGGGTCGAACCGAATGTTCCGGCTCGGCTCCCGGACCGGAAACGTGAACGACGCCCTCAGGAGTCTGGGGACGCCCACCACGCCGCGGGCGACCATCTCGACCACACGCTCTGTTCGCGGGTGGAATCGGTACATGAAGGCTTCCATGAGGCGCACGCCGGCCCGCGCGCACGCGGCGATCATCTCCTGGGCATTCTCGGGTGACGTGGTCAGGGGTTTTTCGCACAAGACGTGCTTCCCGGCCGCCGCGCACCGCAGCACCCACTCATGATGCAGCGTATTCGGCAGGGGGACATACACTGCTTGGACCTCGTGATCGTCGAGCAGCGCCGCGTACGACCCGTAGGCCCGCGCGATGCCAAGGCGGTGTGCAGCCTCAGCGGCTCTCGCCGCGTCCCGGCTGGCAATCGCCACGATGCGTCCGTTCCGAGACTGCTGGATCGCCGGGAGCACGACGCGCATGCCGATGTTGGCCACACCCAGGACTCCCCAGCGGACCTGGTCCATGCGTTGTCTCACTCCGGAAGGCGCCGTTGCAGCGCAGGTTGGACGCGGTTCCCTACGACGCTCCGTTCAGCGGATCCCAGGGGGTCTCCTGTGGAGCCGCACGCAGGCCATGGCGGCGGCCCAGGGGCCGACCGTGTCGCGGGAGAAGGGAGTGGACGTGCCCGCCCTCCTCACTCCTGTTCCCGCCGGCCGCCCGACGTTTCTCGACGTGCAGCGGTGCGCGGATCTCGGCGCGCTCGAGGCCGACGTCGCCGTGATCGGCGTGCCGTTCGGCGCGCCGTACGACCTGCAGACGGCGGCGTCGCAGAGCCGGGCGCCGGCGGCGCTGCGCGAGCAGTCCATGCGATACGTCCCCTGGTACGCGACGAACTACGACTTCGACTTCGGCGGCGAGCTGTTCGCCGGACGCACCGTCCGGATCGTCGACTGCGGCGACGTGGCGATGGTGCCCGGTCGCTGGGACGAGGCCTCGCGCGCCACGGCGGAAGCGATCAAGGAGATCCTCTCCCGCGGCGCCGTGCCGTTTGTGCTCGGGGGCGACGACTCGATCCCGATCCCGGTGCTGCGCGCCTACGCGGGGCAAGAGCCGATGTGCATCATACAGATCGACGCGCACATCGACTGGCGTGATGAGCGGGAGGGCATCCGGGACGGACTCAGCAGCCCCATGCGCCGGGCGTCCGAGATGCCGTGGATCCGCGGCATGGCGCAGATCGGGCTTCGCGGATTCGGCAGCGCCCGCCGGGTGGAGTTCGACGACGCGCGGGCCTACGGCTCCGTGCTGATCGGGGCCGGGGAGGTGCACCGCGCCGGGGTCGAGGCCGCGCTCAGCCGTGTTCCCGCCGCGGAGCGATACTTCATCACGCTCGACGCCGACGGCCTCGATCCATCGATTGCCCCGGCCGTGGCCAGCCCGGCGTTCGGCGGCCTCACGTATGACGAGGTGAGCGGGGTCCTGCGCGGGATCGCGGCGCGCGGCCGCGTCGCCGGGTTCGACGTGGTGGAGATCATGCCGGATCTCGACGGCGGGGACCTGACGTGCCGGGTCGCCGTCCGGCTCATGTTGAATCTCCTCGGCGCGCTCGCGCATGCCGGCCGCTTAGGCTGACCGACTCCGGCCGCGCCCGGGTCTGGCCGGGCCGCACCGGTCACCAGGGTCCCAGGTCAACCGGGTGGAAAGTACGCACCGTGGCCGCTGACCGCACCGCCCATGTGGACGAGCGCTACCTCGTCGACACGTTGTCCCGCCTCGCCCGCGTTCCGACCGACGTCCCGCTCGGCTTCAACACGCTCATGGAGCCGGACGATCCGAAGCTCGTCCACTACGTGCAGGACGTGGTGCGGCCGGAGCTGGCCGCGATCGGCGTCTACGACCTTCTCGACGTGCCGCGCAACAATCTCGTCGCGCGGCTCGGCGCCGGCCGCTCGGGCCGCGCGCTCCTGATTCAGAACTACACGCCGGCGCAGCACCACAATCTCATGGACGAGCCGTTCTCCGGCAAGGTCGCGAATGCCGCGGCTTACGGCTGCCCGGAGCCCGCGGTATTCGGGCAAGGGGTCAGCCAGAACAAGGCCCATCAGGCCGTCATGCTCGCCGTCCTCAAGACGCTGGTCGAATCCGGCGCGCCGCTCGACGGCACCCTGTACTGGGCGGTCAACAACGAGGGCCGCAGCAGCCACGAGTGCTCCGAGGCGATCATCGCCTCCCTCGATCCCAAGCCGTCGTTCGGCATCATTCAGATCGGGACCGGGCTCAAGATCTCGCTCGGCAACCGCGGCCGCGTGGACGTCAACGTGCACGTGAAGGGGCGCGCCGCCCACTCCAGCACCCCTTCGGAGGGGCTCAGCGCGATCGACGCGGCGAACGAGGTGGTCAACCGGCTCCGCCGGCTCAAGTGGGCGGACCGGCACCCCATCCTCGGCGGCCGGCACGCGATCGTCTATAAGATGCGCTTCGAGCCGGTCGCCCCGCACACGCTGCCGGCGGAGGCGTTCCTCACGGTCGACCGGCGTCTGCTGCCGGGCGATGATCCGGAGATCGCGACCGACGAGGTGCGCCGCGCCATCGGCGACATGGCCCCGTACGAGGTCGCCGTCGAGACCGGCGTCCTCATGTGGCCCGCGCTGGTCGACCCGAAGCTCGATTGGGTGGCCGCGCTCGCCGCCGCGCACCTCGGCGTGACCGGCTCACACGCCGAGACGGTGTACGGGCAGGGAACCTTCGACGCGGGCGGTCCGTGCAGGCTGGGGGTCCCCACGGTGATGTACGGCGCCACCGGCGGGGTGTGGCCGACAGGCGCGGATTTCGTTCCGATCTCGGCGGCCGTCGCCGAGGCCGATGTTCTGGCCGGGCTGATCCGGTCCCAACTCGCATGAACGACACGGCAAGGGGGGAAGCAGGCATGGACACGGCACGATCGCAGGGCCACCGCACCGTGACGCGGCGGGGACTGCTGCGGGCGGGCGCGCTCGCGGCCGCATCGGGCGCGCTCGGCGCGGCGCTGTTGACCGGCCGCCGCCGGGCGCGGGCGGCGGGCCTCACGAAGGCGACGCTGCGCCTCAACTGGAACCCGAATGCCGAGCACGCGCCCTACTATCTCGGCAGGAAGAAGGGCTTCTACTCGGAGCAGGGCATCGATCTCGACATCCTGCCGGGCACCGGCTCCGCGGTGGCGGTGAAGCTGGTCGGCGCCGGGGACAGCATGTTCGGCGTCGCGGTCGCCGACTCCGTGACGGTGGCACGTTCCCAGAAACTCCCCGTCGTCTCGCTCGGCGCGCTGCTGCAGCAGAGCCCGACGGTCTTGGGCTCTCTCAGGAGCAAGAACATCACCAAGCCGCAAGACTTATATGGAAAGAAGGTGGGCGACGACCCGGCGAGCACCGTGTTCGCCTTTTGGAAGGCGTTCGAGCGGGTCAATCGTCTCGACGCCGGCAAGATCAACGAGGTGACCATTCACGGTTCCATTATCGCGCCGCTCATCGCCGGCTCCGTCGATGCCGGCGGCGTGCTGCTCACCAACGAAGTCGTCGTGATCGAGTACAAAGGGTACCCGCTCAACATCATCAACTACTACGATTACGGCGTCCGCAGCTACGGCCAGACGCTGTTCACGAGCGAAAGCGTCCTCGGCGCGAACAAGGACCTCGCGAAGCGGATGGCGCTGGCCACCTTCAAGTCCTGGACGTACACGCTCAGCCACGTCGACGAGGCCGTCGGCGCGCTTGCCGAGGCTGTGCCGGAAACCGACAAGAAGCTCGAAGCCGCCAAATGGGCGAACATCAAGACGCTCGCCTGGAGCCCGGACGCGCGGGCGAACGGCTTCGGACACCAGACGCTCGCCGGCTGGACGCAGACCTACGATACGTTCCGGGCCGGCGGCCTGATTCAGAACGACGTCGATCCCAAGACGCTCTTCACGAACATCGCGTTTGAGAAATGAGGGGTGATGGCGGACGCGATCGCCCTTGAGCGGGTCGGGCTGACGTACGGCGCGGAGGGCAGCGCCCGCCGCGTCGAGGCGCTGCGCGACATCGGTTTCACGGTCGGCGAGGGACAGTTCGTTTCCATCATCGGGCCGTCCGGCTGCGGCAAGTCGACCCTGCTCAAGATCGTCGCGGATCTCCTGCCGCCGTCCTCCGGGCGCGTCACGGTGTTCGGCGGCGACGCCCACGCGGCGCGCGCGGAGCGAAGCGTCGGCTTCGTCTTTCAAACGCCGCTCTTGTTTCCCTGGCGGACGTCGCTCGACAACGTCGCGTTGATGCTCGAGGTGCAGGGCCTCGGGCGCGCGGAGCGCCGGGAACGGGCGCGCCGGTACCTCGACCTGGTGGGCCTCTCGGGCTTCGAGGCCTACCGCCCGGCCGAGCTGTCGGGCGGGATGCAGCAGCGCGTCTCCATCGCGCGCGCGCTGTCCTTCGACCCGCGGATCCTCCTGATGGACGAGCCGTTCGGGTCGCTCGACGCGATCACGCGCGACCGGATGGGGTTCGAGCTGCTGCGCATCTGGGAGCGGACCCGCAAGACGGTCCTGCTGGTCACGCACAGCATCCCTGAGGCGGTGCTGCTCTCGGACACGGTCATCACCGTCACGCCGCGGCCCGGGCGCGTGCGGGCCGTCCACCCGATCGACCTCCCGCGGCCCCGGACACAGGAGACGCGCCTCTCGCCGGGCTTCATCGAGTATTCGCGCCTGCTGTTGAAGGAGCTCGAGGGCGAGCCGGCCGGGGACGAGGCCGCGCCGGCCCGCGCACACGGGGAGGCGTGATGGCGTCCGCGCCGGAGTTCCGCGACCGCGGCGACCTCGCCGTCGAGGCCGCGCGGCCGGCCCCACACCGCGCGGGGACCGCGCTGGCGGCGGCGCTGCGCGACGGCGCGGCCGCGATGGCCGCCAACCTGCCGGCGGCGCTGTTCTTCCTGCTTCTGCTCGCGGCGTGGCAGGTGGTGGTGACGGCCCGGCACGTGAGCGACTTCATCCTGCCGAGCCCGCTCGCGATCTTGCGGACGACGGGGCAGTACTTCCCGCTCCTGATGAAGCACACGTGGACGACGACCTACGAGATCGGGATCGGCTTCATCATCGGGAACGCGATCGCGGTCGCGATGGCGCTCCTGATCGTCAGCTCCCGGCTCGCCGAGAAGGCGCTCTATCCGCTGCTGATCGCCTCCCAGACCGTGCCGAAGGTGGCGATCGCGCCGCTCTTCCTGATCTGGTTCGGGTCCGGGATCGCGCCGAAGGTGATCATCACCGCGGTGATCTGCTTCTTCCCGACCGTCGTGAACACCGTCCAGGGCCTCAAGGCGACCGACGAGAACGCGATCGACCTCCTGCGCCTCGTCGCCGCGTCGCGGATCCAGGTATTCACGAAACTGCAGTTCCCCAACGCGCTGCCGTACTTCTTCGCCGGGCTCAAGATCTCGATCGCGCTCGCGGTGATCGGCGCGATCATCGGAGAGTGGGTCGGCGCCAACTCCGGGCTCGGATACGTGATCATGTACTCGACGCAGACGCTGCGGACCGACTTCATGTTCGCGGCGCTGCTGCTGATCTCCGTGCTCGGCGTGGTGCTGTACCTGATCGTCGTACTGCTCGAGCGCCTCTTCTCGTGGCGCGCCTCGGACCGCCCGGTCGGTGGGCTCTGATCCCGTGGTGACCGGCGTCAAGGGCGAGGCCGTTCTGGCCTTCGACGGACGCGGGCACCGGCTGCTCGAGAACGGCATCGTGGTGTTCGCCGGCGGGCGGATCACGTACGTCGGGCCGGAGTACCGCGGCCGGCTGGACACCGTCGTCGACACCGGGCACAGCCTCGTGCTTCCGGGGTTCGTCAACACCCACACGCACGGCGGGGCGGAATCGGGCGGCCGGCTGATCCTGGACTGCGGCCGGGCGGACGCCTTCAACACAGGCTACATGAACGTCCAGACGGCGCGGCCCGGGCGGCGGCACATCGCGCAGCGCGAAGACCCCGCGCTCGGCGCGCGGCAGTACCTCGCCGAGTGCGTGCGCCACGGCTCGACCACGGTCGTCAATGTCGGCGGGGGCGGCGCCGAGTTGATCGCCGCCGCGCGGGAGATCGGCGTGCGGCTGTACGCCGGACCTCGCTACGCGAGCGCCGTCTACGTCGAGGCGGCGCCCGGCCGGATCGATTACCACTGGGACGAGGCGCGGGGAGAGGCCGGCCTTCGCGCCGCCTGCGAGTTCGTCGCGGACGCGGCGCGCGACGGGGACGGGCTCGTCATCGGGATGCTCTGCCCGCACGCGGTCGATACGTGCAGCCCCGCGCTGCTCGCCGCCACGATGCGGGCCGCGGAAGATCTCGGCGTTCAGGTGCAGATCCACGCGGCGCAGGGCCTCTTCGAGTTCACCGAGATGGTGCGGCGCACGCAGCTCACGCCGATCCGGTGGCTGCACGCCCACGGGGTCCTGACGCCGCGGACGATTCTCGGCCACGCCGTCTTTCTCGACCATCACCCGCTTGCCCCGGCGCCCGGCCGGATCGACCTGGATCTGCTCGCCGGCTCCGGCGCCCACGTCGCGCACTGTCCGCTTGCGCTGGCCCGGCGCGGCTGGTGTCTGCATTCCTTCGACCGCTACCGGCGCGCGGGCGTCAACGTCGCCATCGGCACGGACACCTGTCCGCGCGACATCGTCGACGAGATGCGGTGGGCCTCGTACGTCGGCAAGCTCGTGGAGGGCGACTTCACCGCGGGCCAGCCCGCGGACGTGGTCACCGCCGCCACCCTCGGCGCGGCGGCGGCGCTCGGGCGAGACGATCTCGGGCGCTTGGCGCCCGGCGCGCGCGCCGACATCGTCGTCTACCGCATGGATCAGGTGCGCGTGGGGCCGGTGCTCGATCCGGTCCGGAGCCTTGTGCACTACGCCGCCGGCGGTCCGGCCCACCACGTCTGGGTGGACGGCCGGCATGTCGTCGACGCCGGCGCGGTCGCCGGCCTCGATGAGCGGCAATTGGCCGCCGACGTGCAGCGGATGGGGGAGCGCCTGTGGGCGGAAGTGCCGGAGTGGGAGGGCGGCGGCCGGACGGCCGAGGAAATGTGCCCGCCCGCGTTTCCGCTCCTCGATCAACTCGAAACAAGGAGCCGATGAATGTCGAACCGACCCGTGGAGTTTGGACTCAGCCTGCCCAACCGGGCGGTGCTCTTCGGGCTTGACCCGCAGGTGCTCTTCGAAACGGCCGACCAGGCCGAAGCGTCCGGAGTCTTCGATTCCGTATGGGTCGGCGACAACTTCACCTCGAAGCCGCGCCTCGAGGCGATCGTCACGCTCGCGGCGATCGCCGGACGGACCCGCCGCCTCAAGCTCGGGACGATCTGCCTGGCGAGCTTTCCGCTGCGGCATCCGCTCGTGCTGGCGCTGCAGTGGGGCAGCCTCGATCTCGCCTCGGGCGGCCGCACGATCCTCGCGGTCTGCGCGGGAGGCAGCGACAGGATGGGACCGCAGTTCGCCGCGGAACTGGCGGCGATGGGCGTTGCGTCCAAAGAGCGGATCGGCAGGCTCGAGGAGGGCATCGCGCTGCTGCGGGCGTTCTGGTCCGGTCCCGTCACGCACCACGGCACGTACTACGATTTCGAAAACGTGGACCTGCTGCCGCGGCCGGACCGCCGCATCCCGGTCGTGCTGGCGGTCAACCCAAACAGCCCCGATCCGGCCGTCAGCGAGCGCGCGATGCGCCGCGTCGCGCGGCTGGCCGACGGGTGGCAGACCGACGGGACGCCGCCGGGCGTCTTCCGGGCGCGCTGGCGGCAGGTGCGCGAGTACGCCGCCGAGTACGGCCGCGCGGACGAGGTGACGCACAACAGCCTCCACCTGATGGTCAACATCAACGACGACGTGGCGAAGGCGAAGCGGGAGGCGGTCGAGTTCCTCGATCACTATTACGGCACCGGGCAAATCAGTCCGGAGAAGCTCGACTCGTGGCTGGCCTTCGGATCTCCCGCCGCGGTCATCGACAAGGTGATGGCGTTCGTCGAGTCCGGCTGCAACACCGTGGTCATGCGCTTTGTGTCTCCCGACCAGCGGGAGCAGCTCGAGCGCTGCGTCGCGGACGTCATGCCGCACTTACAGGGCGCGGTCGCCGTCTCGTGACGCCTCGTCCGGGCGCGGGACGCATCCGGCGGCCGTGACCGCGGGCCTCCTCGTCGCCGGCGGCGCCGTGCTGACGCGCGGCGGCGGAGAGGCCCCGTCGTTCAAGCCGCTCGACATGCTCGTCCGAGACGGGCGCATCGCGGCCCTGGAACCGGCCGGCCGCATCGCCCGGTCGGCCTCGACGGCGGGCACCCAGGCCCGGGCGGCCAACGACGTGCTCGACGCGTCGGGGCGTCTTGTGCTCGCCGGCCTCGTGAACGCCCACTCGCACTCCTACGGTCAGGTCTGCCGGCACTGCCTGAACGACGACACGCTCGAGCCGTGGCTGCCCCGCGCGATGGCGTACGCGCAGGGAATGACCCCGGCCGACAGCGCGCTCGCCGCGCGCCTCCACGCCGCGGACGCGCTGCGCAATGGGGTCACGCTCTTGCTCGATCACGCCCGGCTCGCGCCGGACCATCTCGACGGTGCGATCGACGCCTACCAGGCGTGCGGGGTCAGGGTCGCCCTCGCCCCGCAGATCGGCGATCGGACGATCGCCGATTCCCTTCCCGTGATCGATCCGGCGCTGCACGCGGCCATCGCGGCGGCGGACCGCTGGCGGCCGCGCACGGCCGCGGACCTGCTCGACCTGATGGCGTCGCTGGTGCGCCGCACCGCCGGCGGCTCGCACGTACGCGCGTTGGTGGGGCCGTCGACCGCCGAGCGCTGCACCCCGGAACTGCTCGCGGCGCTCTCGGCGCTGGCGCGCGAGCACGGCTTGGCCGTCCACACGCATCTCCTCGAGTCGCGCGTGCAGCGGCGGGGAGGCGATCCGCTGGCCGTGCTGGAGTCCGCGGGCCTGCTCGGCGAGCGGACAACGCTCGCCCACTGCGTGCACCTCACCGCTGCCGATCGCGCCCGCATCGCCGCGTCCGGCGCGACCGTCGTCCATAACCCCCACAGCAACCTCGCCACCGGCGCCGGGTACTTCGACCTGCGGGCCGCGCTCGACGCCGGGGTACCGGTCGCCTTCGGGACCGACGGGTTCAACTGCGGCGGCTCTCAGGACTGGCTCGCCGCGATGCGGGTCGGGGTGACCCTCCGGCGGCCGGACGAGCCCTCGGACCGGTGGGTCCGGCCCGCGGACGTGTGGACGATGGCGATCGAGGGAGCCGCGTTGGCCCTGGGCTTCGGCGATGTCGCCGGGCGCATCGAGGTAGGCCTCGGCGCGGACTTCCTCGTCGTCGATCCGGCCGCGGCGGGCTGCTACGCGGGGCCCGACTGGCTCGATCAGTTGGCGTTCGCGGGGTTCGGCGGCGGTCTCGAGCGGGTCTACGTGGCGGGCCGGCTCCTCGTGGAACGCGGGCGGCTCCTGCATGTTAATGAAGCGAGACTGGGGGACGAGGCGGCCGCCGCGTACGAGCGGATCGAACGCACCACGCGCGACGGCCAGGCCGCGGCCGCGGCGCTGCGGACGCCGCTGCGGCGGTTGAGCGACCTCGCCTCCGGCCGTGCGCACCGGGCAGGGCCGGAAAATTCTTCCACGAAGCGCAACTGAGCTAGTTGAATGAGGGGGAAACGCGAATGAAGTCGCGTCTCGCGCGGACCAGGCCGTTCATTCAGGCCGTGCTGTAGGAGACCGCGATGATCATCGATTGCGAGCTTTACTACTCGGGCCGGGACGAAGCCGCCGGCGCCCAGGCGGTCTCCGAGCTGGCCCGGCTGGAGACACTGTGCCGTGACGCCGGCGTCGACCGCGCGGTGCTCATGCCCGCGCCGACGTTCCGGCCCCGGAATCGGGCGGTGGCCGGCGCGCTGGACGCGATGAGCGGCTCGCGGGACCGGTTCGTCGGGTGCGCCCTCGTCAACCCGCACTTTGGCGACGAGGCGGCCGGCGAGCTGGAGCGCGCCGTTAGAGAGTGGGGGTTCCGCGCGGCTAAACTGATGCCCACGCTGCACGCCGTCAATCTGGTCGGCCGCCTCGCGCATCCCGTCATGCGCAAAGCCCGCGAGCTCGGCATCCCGGTTACGATCCACTCCGCCGACTCGCCCGCGCATCCGCTGGAGATCGGTACCTTGGCGGAGGCGTTTCCCGAGGTCCCGGTGATCATGGACCACATGGGCTACCGCAACCACACCGGCGTCGCGATCGCGGCGGCGAAGCGGGCAGCGAACCTCTATCTCATGACGACGGCCGTGATGGAGCCGCATGTTATTCGGGATGCGGTGCGGGAGCTCGGCGCGGACCGCGTCGTGTTCGGCTCGAACGGCCCGTCCGTGCCCCCCGCGGTGCAGCTTCTCGTCATCAGGCAGACGGAGCTGGCGCCGGCCGACGAGCGCAAAGTGCTGGGCGAGAACGCCGCGCGCCTGCTGCGCCTGTAGGCGGCGAGATGGGCCGGTACCTCGTCGCCCGTGCCGCGGCCATTCTCGGCACGCTGCTCATCATCTCGCTGTTCGTGTTTATCGTGATGCACGCGATCCCGGGCGGGCCGTTCGACGAGGACAAGATGCCGCTCCCGCCCGCGAGCAAGGCCAACATCCTTCGCAGCTACGGGCTCGACCGCCCGCTCTCTGAGCAGTACGTGCGCTTCGTCTGGAACGTCGCGCACCTCAACTTTGGGGTGTCGTATCAGAGCCCCGGGGAGTCCGTCGTGCATCTGCTCAGCCGGGTGTGGCCGGTGACGATGCACCTGGGCGGGATGGCGCTCGCCATCGCGCTCGCCGGCGGCCTTTCGCTCGGGGTGACGGCGGCCCTGCGGCAGAACACCGCGGTCGACTATCTGACGACCGGGGTCGCGGTGTTCGGTCTGGTCGTGCCGCACTTCGTGCTGGGCAGCCTGCTGATTCTGCTCTTCAGCACGATGCTGGGGTGGCTGCCGGCCGGCGGATGGGATGCCCCGCGCCAGTGGATCCTGCCGACCCTGACCTACTGCCTCGCCCCGCTCGGGCTCGTCGCACGCTACACGCGCGTGAGCGTCCTCGAAGTGCTCGGCGCCGACCACGTCCGCACCGCCCGCGCGAAGGGCCTCGCCGCCCGGCGCATCGTCCTCCGGCACGTGCTCAGAAACGCGCTGGTGCCGCTGCTCACCGTCATCGGGCCGCTCTTTCCCGACCTGCTCACCGGCTCCATCTTCGTCGAGGGCATCTTCCGCGTGCCGGGCCTCGGCCGGTACTTCGTCACGAGCGTCTACGACCGCGACTACCCGATGATCATGGGCCTCGCGCTGCTCGCCGCGCTGCTGGTCAGCGTGATGTACCTCGTGAGCGATCTACTGTATCTCCTCGCCGATCCGCGCATCCGGTACACTTGATGCGCCGTCCAACGGGACGCGGACCGATGGGCGAGTCCTGATGCGCGTGTACGCCGTTCCGGGAACCGGGCTCGCCGGCCGGCACGAAATCAACGCGGGCCGCCGCGGCTGGCTCCGCCGTCTCCGCCGCAACCCGATGGCGCTGGCCGGGGCCGTGGTCGTGGCGTTTCTCATCTTCCTCGCCCTCGCCGCCCCGTGGATCACGCCGGTGCCCTACGATCGCGCGAACTTCGGCGAGGCATGGCAGTTCCCGTCCGCGGCGCACTGGCTCGGAACGGACGCGATCGGCCGTGACCTGTACACCCGGGTCGTCTACGGCGCGCGGGTGTCGCTGACCGTGGGCTTCACGGCGCAGGCGATCGCGCTCGCGGTCGGCCTGCCGCTCGGCCTCGCCGCCGGCGTGCTGGGCGGCCGGACCGACTTTCTCATCATGCGGGCCGTCGACACGCTGACCGCGTTTCCGCAGCTGCTCTTTGCGCTGCTGATCATGGTCGTGCTGGGGCCCGGCCTCGGCAACATCCTGCTCGCGATCAGCTTCCACGCGTGGATCCCGATCTGCCGGCTCGCGCGGGCGCAGTGCCTTCGGGAGCGCGAGCGCGACTACGTCGAGGCGGCGCGGGCGCAGGGGGCCGGCGAGGTGTCGGTTGTCATGCGCCACGTCCTGCCGAACATCCTCGCGCCGATCATCGTCGCGGTCACGCTCGGTATTCCGCAGGCGATCTTCACCGAGGCCGCGCTCAGCTTCCTCGGGCTCGGCGTGCGCGCGCCGACGCCGAGCTGGGGGCAGATGGTGGGCGAGGGCGTGACCAACATCCGCTATTACTGGCACCTCGCGCTCTTTCCGTCGCTGATGATCGCCGTGACGATGGCCGGATTTACGCTGTTGGGGGACGGCGTGCGCGATGTTTTGGACCCGCGCGCGTTGAAGAACTAGAGCGGCGGGACTCTCACGGCCGGGCGATCGCCGGCGTCCCGCGCGGATTCAGCCTGAGGGGGGGCGAGCAGTGATGCACCGCATGCGTACGCCACGGAGCCGGTTGTGCGTGGCCGGCCTCCTTGTTGCCCTCGTCGTGTTCGGGCCCGGGTACGGTCCGACGGTCGGCGCCGCCACCGTGAACTCGGTGGGGGTCGCGCTGCCGTCCGACGCGGCCCCGCCGTCCAAGCAGGTGCTCACGCTGATCGGCCGCGAGGGCACGTACCTCGACTGGAGCAAGACCGTCCAGAAGGGCCAGTGGATGCCCGGCCTGATGAGCGATCCGCTGGTGATGCAGGACTACAACTCGGACATCAAGCCGCTCGCCGCCGCCCGATGGAGCGTCTCGCCGGACGGCCGGACCTGGACGTTTGTGCTGCGGCCGGGACTGCGCTGGTCCGACGGCGTGCCGCTCTCGGCCTCCGATTTCGTGTACACGATCCGCCGGATGGCGAACCCGGAGACCGGCTTCGACGTCGCGTGGTACTTCTCGGCGGTCAAGAATTTCAAGGAGGCCAACGAAGGGAAGGCCAAGCTCGAGGACATCGGCGCGGTCGCCGTCAATCCCGCCACGCTCCAAATCACCACGACCGACCCGACGCCGTATCTTTTGATGCTGCTGAGCGACCTCTACGTCGTGCCCGAGCACGTCGTCGCCAAGACCGGCGACCCGTGGTCGCAGTCGCCCGACACCGCGGTGTCCTCGGGACCGTTCAAGCTCGCGTCGTGGGAGCGCGACAAGCAGCTGATCTTCGTGGCCAATCCGGCCTACGCCGGGATCCGCAAGCCGTACCTCGAGCGGATCGTCTACAAGGTCGGGCAAGACCAGTCGTTCTTCCCCGCGTATCTCGCGAACGAGGTCGACGCGATCCCGTGGATCTACGAGGGGCCGCTCGGTCCATCCGATCTCGCGCGCGTTCAGAGTGACCCGCGCCTCCGGCGGGAGGCGCACATCTGGCCGTACTTCCAGACGTGGTGGATCGCATTCGGCGGCGAGGCGACGGCGTTCAAGGACGCGCGGGTGCGTAAGGCGTTCGCGATGGCCATCGACCGCGACGCGATCATCAAGTCGGTCCTGCGCGGCATGGCGGTGCCGGCGTACGGCATGCTGCCGCCGGGCTTCCACTGCGCGCAGCCGGCACGTCTCAAAGGAGCGCAGCCCTACAATCCGGCGGAGGCGAAGAAACTGCTGGCGGAGGCCGGCTACCCCGACGGCCGGGGCTTCCCGAAGTACGATCTGGATCTCCGCGCCGCGTCGCCCACGATCCAGGCCGCGGGCGAGGCGATCCAGGCGATGGTTAAGCAGAACCTCGGGATCGACGTGGGCGTGCAGAACCTCGAGCGCAAGCTTTTCATGGATCGGCTCAACAAGTACGATCTCCCGCTGGTGCTGATCCCGTGGGAGTACGACTACGCGGACGCCAGCAACTTCATGAACATCTACAAGAGCGGCGGGCGGCATCCGTGGTCGAACGCCGACTACGACAAGGCGGTCGTCGCGGCCAACTCCACGATGGGCGACGCGCAGCGCTGCACGATGTACCGGCGGGCCGAAGACATCCTGGTGCGGGATCCCGGCGCGGTGTTCCTGTGGCATCCGACCGTCACCCAGTTGTGGAAGCCGTGGGTGAAAGGACTGATCAACAGGACCAACAAGTACGGGTTCGTGTCCTGGTCGCGTCCGTCGAAGGCCGATATGCCGCCCTACATCTATATGGGGAACGAGAAGCCCTGACGCATGGCGTCGTCCGCGCTCGATGAGTAATCCCGGGGCCGGCCGCGCCGCGGCCGGCCCCGAGCCACGTGTCCGCCCCGCGGTCGTGGTCCTTCATGGCACGACCCGTCCGGGCGGCCTCGAGCCGGTGGCGGAGGCCGCCGAGATCCGGTACGCCGTCTCCCCGGACGAATTCCGCTCGGCGCTCGCGGGCGCGCAGGTGCTCTTTGTCGCCGACTTCCGTTCCGGGATGCTTCGTCAGGCGTGGCCGCACGCACGCGACCTGCGCTGGATCCACCACGGCGGCGCCGGCGTCGACCCGCTCCTCTTTCCGGAATTCGTGCGCAGCCCCGTCCTCCTCACCAACTCGGGCGGCGTCTTCGACCGGGCCATCGCGGAGTACGTGCTCGGCCTCGTCCTGGCGTTCGCCAAGGACCTTCCGCGGACGCTCGAACTGCAGCGCCGCCGCGAGTGGCGGCACCGGGAGACCGAGCGCCTGGACGGCCGCACGGTGCTGGTCGTCGGGGCCGGACGCATCGGAAGCGAGATCGGCCGGCTCTTGGGTGGTGCGGGCATGCGCGTGCTCGGGGTCGCGCGGCGGGCCCGTCCCGCGGCCGTCTCACCGGATGCCGCCTTCGAGCGCGTGGCCGGCATCGCCGATCTCCACGCCGTGCTGCCCGAGGCGGATTACGTTGTGCTGTCCCTGCCGCTGACCGCGGAGACCCGCGGCTTCATCGGCGCGGCCGCCCTCGCGCGCATGAAGCCCGCCGCGCGGCTGATCAACGTGGGACGCGGCGCCGTCGTGGACGAGGCCGCGCTCGTCCAGGCACTCCGGTCACGCCGGATCGCCGGCGCCGCCCTCGATGTCTTCGCCGACGAACCTCTTCCCGCGGACCATCCCTTCTGGGACCTGCCGGGAGTGATCGTCTCGCCGCACATGTCGGGCGATTTTGTGGGCTGGCCCGTGGTCGTCTCCGGGCTGTTCGTTGAGAACTTCCGGCGGTGGCGCACCGGCGAGCCGCTGCTCAACGTGGTGGACAAAGAGCGGGGCTACGTGCCGGCGGTTTAGGTCGCCTCATTCCGGCGCGTCTCATTGATGTAGCGCAAGTTTGCGGTAAGTTCGACGCAGAGATTTCGCGGAAACATATGTACGCTTCATTCCCGTGGCGCGTCCAACGACACCGATATCGGGTGTATAAGGAAGTCACATGAGATCGACAGTGTATCGACAGCTTGTCTCCATCGTGTCAAGGTAGCATGCACGGGCTTCGTCGCCGCTGTTTTCACTCGACCGGGCGGCGCCCGTCGCTCGCGATCCGGCCAGGGGAGAAGTCGGTGTCGAGCACGGTCCCAAAAGATTCGCCTGAGACTAAGAGGTCGGGCCGTCCGATGCGGCGCGCTCGTACCGCGAAGGCGGCCCGTCTGTCTCGTCTGTGGCACCGGGTGTCCCTCCGGTTCGCGCTGATCGTGATCCTCGCGGTCGTTCTGACGTCCGGATTCTCCTTGTACACTGCCCTCGACGCGCGCCGGCAGGCGATTGCCGAGATAACGGACAGTACCCTCCGGCTGGCGCGGTCGGCGGCGCTCTTCGAGGCCGACGTCGTCGACCAGACGCGCGCCACCTTGTTCGTGCTCGGCTCGATCCCCGCCGTCCGGAGCGGTGACTGGAACGCCTGCGGCGGCCTGCTCGCGACCGAGCTGCGCCTGCGCCCCCTCTACACCAACTTCGCTGTGGCCGACCCCCACGGCGCGATCGTCTGCAGCGCGCGGCCGCACCCCGAGCCGGTGAACATATCCGACCGGTCGTACTTCGTGCGCGCGATGACCGCGAAGTCGTTTTCGATGGGCGAAACCCAGGTCGGCCGCATTACAGGCACACCGGCCATCAATTTCGCGTCCCCGGTGTTCGACGCGGCGGGGCGCGTGCGATACGTCGTCTTCGCGGCTCTGGACTTGACTTGGTTCAGCGATCTTGCCGATAGGCTGCAGCTGCCGCCGGGCGGGATCTTGTCGGTGTTCAATGCCGACGGTGTCATGGTGGTCGGGTATCCGGACGCCCGGCGCTGGGCCGGACGGAGAGTTCCCTACGCGGACGCCGTCTCGGAGGTGCTGCGGCGCGGCTCCGTCGCGACCGAGCGCGTCGGGCTGGACGGCGTCAGGCGGATCTACGGCATCACGCGATTGTCGGTCACGCCGGCGTACGCCAACTCGTACCTGAGCGTCGGGATTCCCGTGGCGCCCGCGCTGGCCGTGGTCCGCCACCAGTTTCTGACGAGCCTCACGTGGGTCGGCATCATCGGGCTGTTCACCGTGCTGATGGGATTGGGAGGCGCCGCGTTCTACGTGCAGCGGCCGCTCGACGCGCTGACCGGCGCGGCCAAGCGGCTGGCCGCGGGAGACCTCGGCGCCCGCGCCGGATCCACGCCGCTCGGCGGCGAGCTGCGCCCGGTGATCGACGCGTTCGACGAGATGGCATCCGCGCTCGAACGGCGCACCGCGGCGCTCCTCGACGCGCAGGCCCAGTACCGCGCGCTCGTCGAGCAGTCGCTCGCCGGCGTCGCCGTCTTGAATTCAGAGAGGGTCCTCTACGCGAACGACGCCGTCGCGAAGATCCTCGGCTACACGCCCGAGGAACTCATCGGCCGGCCGGGCTCACACTGGGACCTGGTGCATCCTGAGGACCGTGCCCTGGCAGTCGAAAGACTGGGCCTGCGGCTCGCGGACGATCACGACCCCGTCCACTACACGTTGCGCTTCATTCGCAAGGATGGGTCCATCGTGTACGCGGAGGTGTTCGGCCGCAGCATCGCCTACCAGGGGCAGCCGGCGGTGATCGCCACCGTGCTCGACATTTCCGCCCGGGTCCAGGCCGAGGCCGCGCTGCGCGCGAGCGAAGAGAGCTACCGGAGCCTCGTCGATCGGGTGCCCGTCGGACTGTTCCGGACCGACGCGAACGGCCGCATCCTGCAGCTCAACCGCGCGGGGCTCGAGATCATCGGGTGCCCCGATATGGAGACGGCCGCCCGCCTGGATATCGCCGACCTGTACGTCGACCCCGAAGACCGGAACCGCTGGCGCGCGGGAATCCGGCAGGACGGTGTCGTCGACAACTTCGAGTTTCGGATGCGCCGTGCCGACGGATCGGTGATCTGGGTGCGCGACCGGGCGCGAACGGTGCGCGACGGCCGCGGTGAGCTGCTCTACTTCGACGGCTTCCTCGAAGACGTCACCCGGCAGAGGCAGGCGGTTGAGGAGCGGGCGCGGCGCGCGGCCGAGCGAGAGGCCTTCCACGATCTCAGCGTCGGCCTGCGAAGCGCCCGCACGCCGCGCGACATGTACCCGATCATCCTCGAACAGAGCAGGACAATGCTCGGCGCGGCGCACGTTGAGCTCAACCTGCTCGATGCGGATCGCCGGCAGTTCGTGCGCGTGGACTGGGTCGGCGTTCCGTACGGGGACCTCGGGCCCGTCTTTCCGGCCGCCGAATCGTGCTCCGGACAGGTCGTCGAGTCGGGGACCAGCCGCGTCTCCCCCGACATGCTGACCGATTACTTCACGCCGGGGATGGACCCGTCGCAGTTCACACAGTTCGGGCCGCGGGTCATCGTCCCGGTCCGGACGGAGAACGAAGCGATCGGGACCCTGGTGGCGGTCCGCCTGCGCGACCCGGACGTGCCGTTCACGGAGGCCGAGGTCCGGCTCTTGGAGGGGATCGCGGAGATCGGCGGGATCGCGATCCGGCGGGCGGAACTGGCCGAGAGCCTCGCGCGCCGCGTCGGGACGCTGACGGCGCTGTACGGCAGCGCCCAACGCCTGGCCGGAAGCCTCGATCCGGACCAGCTGGCCGTCGACGTTGTGCGAACCTGCGTCGAGTCGTTCGGCCTCCGGATGGCCTCGCTCGCCTATTGCGCGGACGACGATACCGCGGTCATGGCGGCGCACTACCCGCCCGACGCAGGCGGTGTCCAGACCGTCGACGGCGGCGTGCTCGACTTCCGGCAGGTCGATGCTGAGACGTGCCGCGCCGTCTGCGAGGCGGAGTCGCCGGTCATTCGTCAGCTCGCCGGGGACCGCGACCACCCGGCGTGGGAGAGCGCGGCCCTGGTCGCGGGGATGCGCGGCGCGGCGTTCTTCCCGTTGATCACCCGCGCGACGTCCTTCGGGTTCCTCGTCCTTTACAGCGATCAGGCCGGGCATTTTACCACCGAACGCGTCGAGTTTTTGACCGCGTTCGCGCATCAGGCGGCGGCGGCGCTCCAGAACGCGCGCCTGTTCGACGACGCTGAGCGGCGGCTGCGCGAGCTCCAGGCCCTCAACGACATCGACCGGGCGGTGCGCGGCAGCCTCGACCTGCAGGTCATCCTCCAGGTGCTGCTCGACAAAGCCCAGGCCGAGCTCAAGGTCGACGCCGTCCACGTGCTGCTGCTCGATCCTGACACGCAGCTGCTCAGCAGCGTCGCCCTCCGCGGGTTCCGGACCGGCGCCGTGCGGCACATCCGGCTGCGGGTCGGCGAATATTATGCCGGGCAGGTGGCGCTGACCGGCCGGCCCGTCAGTGTCGAGCGTTTGGACGAATTGGCGGAGGCGCAGATCGGTAGCCACGTAAAGGGCGAAGGATTCGTCTCCTATCACGCGGTGCCTCTTGTGGCAACAGGAACCGTGCGAGGGGTCCTGGCGGTTCTCAACCGATCCGTGCTCAAGCCGACGCCGGAGTGGCAGGCCTTCTTCGAGGCACTGGCGGGCCAGGCGGCGACCGCGATCGACAACGTGACGCTGTTCGACGGCCTGCGCAGGGCGAACGTCGGCCTGCGGAGGTCCTATGACGAGACGATCGAAGGATGGTCGCGCGCGCTCGATCTCCGGGACCGCGAGACGGAGGGGCACTCCCAGCGCGTGGCGGGGCTGACCATCGTGCTCGCGCGGGCGATGGGCGTCCAGGACGCCGATCTGGTCCATATCCGCCGAGGCGCGCTCCTGCACGACATCGGGAAGATGGGCGTCCCCGACGCCATCTTGCTGAAGGCCGGCCCGCTCACCGACGCGGAATGGAAGACGATGCGTCACCATCCCGAGTATGCGCGCGATCTGCTCGAGCCGATCGCATACCTGCATCAGACGCTGGACATCCCCTACGGCCACCACGAATGGTGGGACGGGACGGGGTATCCGCAGGGCCTCTCCGGACACCAGATTCCCCTTGCCGCCAGGATCTTCACGGTCGTGGACGTTTGGGACGCGCTGCGCTCCGACCGGCCGTACCGGCCCGCCTGGAGCGTCGAGAAGGTCCGGGCGTACGTTCAGGAGCAGGCCGGCAGGCAGTTCGATCCCGCGGTCGTGGGCAAGTTCCTCGAGCTGCTGGACCGGGGCGCCCTGTCGGAGCTGGCGCCGGCCGCGACTCCGCGGGCCGATCTCCCCGCCGCCGAGAGCCGCCGGGGCCGACATCCTCGGGCTGCCCGTGCGGGCCGCCCCGGATCGAGGATGATGCGCCGATAAGCGCGACGTCCCGAGGGCACGCGGGCGTGAGAGCACCACCAAAATAGAAGCGCGGCCGGCGGGTTTCGCCGACCGCGCTTTTGCGCGGATGCCGTTTCGCGGCTGCTACGGTGTTTGGAAGCCGACGGCTCCCGCCGCTCGGATCGCCGCCTGCAGCTGCGGGTCGACGCCCTGCTCCATATCCGTCTCGCCGAGCGGCACCGCGACGTCCGGCGAGATTCCCACCGCCTCGACGACGTGGCCGCCGGGCGTCGTGATGCGCTCCACCGTCACGGACATGCCGCCCTCCGGAAGGGCCACGTCGATCGCACCGCCGAGCGCGCCCGCCGTCTTCTCACCGACGATCTGGGCCCGATGGAGATCCTTGAGGGCGCCCGTCACGATCTCCGCTCCGGACGCGCTGCCGCCGTTCGTCAGCACGACGAGCGGCACCTGGGCGAACGGCGCGGGGCCCATCGACCGCAGGATGCTGGCCGACTGCCGGTCCACCACGCGGGCGATCGGAGAGCCGGTCGTGAGAAAGAGGCTCGCGACGCCGTCGGCTTCGCTGATCAGCCCGCCGGGGTTGCCCCGCAGGTCCAGGATGACCGACCGGAGCTGGCCCTGTTCGGCGAGCCCGAGCAGCTGCGTGCGCATCTCGCGCGCCGCGCCCTTGCTGAACTCGAACAGCCGCACGTAGGCCACGCCCGGCTCGATAAACTGCGCCGAGACCGGATGCGTCTGGATCGACGCGCGGGTGACGGTGACCTGCTGGGGCTGACCCGCCCGTTCGATCGTCAGGGTGACCGGGGAGCCGGCCGGCCCGCGGATCAGCTGGCTGGCCTGCTGCACGTTCGCGTCGCGCAGCGACGTGCCGAGATC
>DASYXS010000004.1:0-20536 GCA_035934535.1 bacterium | reverse complement strand
TTCATCCCAATTACCGTCAGACGACCGTCACGTGCGCCTGCGGCGAGACGTTTACGACCGGGTCCACGCGCGAAAACATCCGGGTGGAGATCTGCTCGAAGTGCCATCCGTTCTATACCGGACAGCGCAAGTTCGTCGATTCCGAGGGGCGCGTGCAGAAGTTTGCCAAGAAGTACGGTCTGCGGATTTAAGCCCTCGTCGGAGATCTCGCCGCACCGGCCCGCCACGCCGGAGGTCTGAGTGCGGCAGGAATACCTCGCCCGGCTCGCGGCGCAGGAGTCCCGCTATCAGGAACTGACCCGCGCGATGGCCGATCCGTCCGTGCTCGGCGACCCGGCGCAGTACCGCCGGGTCGCCCGCGAGCATGCCGGCCTTGCCGACACCATCGACGCCTTCTCGGAATACCGCCGCGTCTCGCGTGAACTGGAGGAGGCCGAGCACCTGCTGCGGACGGAGGCCGACCCAGAGCTGCGCGCGCTCGCGGAAGCGGAGCGGGCCGCGCTCACGGCGAAGCGCGCCGCGCTCGAACAGCGGCTCGAGGCTCTGCTGGTGCCTCGCGATCCCCGGGACGAGCGCGACGTCATCATCGAGATTCGCGGCGGGACCGGCGGGGAGGAAGCGGCCCTCTTCGCGGGTGACCTCGCGCGGATGTACGCGCGCCACGCGGAGCGCCGCGGGTGGCGATCGGAGATTCTGTCCAGCAACCCCACCGGGCTCGGCGGCTTCAAGGAAGTCGTCCTCGGGATCGAAGGCCGCGGCGCCTACAGCCGCCTCAAGTACGAGAGCGGCGTCCACCGGGTTCAGCGGGTCCCGGCGACCGAGGCCAGCGGCCGCATCCATACGTCGACCGCCACCGTCGCGGTGCTGCCCGAGGCCGAAGAGGTCGACGTCGTCATCCGTCCGGACGAGCTGCAGATCGATACGTACCGCGCCGGCGGCGCCGGCGGGCAGAACGTGAACAAGGTCGAGACCGCGGTCCGTATCACGCACCTGCCGACCGGACTCGTGATCGCCTGCCAGGACGAGCGGTCGCAGCATCAGAACCGCGAGAAGGCGATGCGGATTCTCCGCGCCCACCTGCTCGAGCGGGCCGTGGAGAAGCAGAAGGCGGAGATCGCCGAGTCGCGCCGCAAGCAGGTCGGGTCGGGCGAGCGCAGCGAGAAGATCCGGACCTACAATTTCCCTCAAGATCGCGTGACCGACCACCGCATCGGCAAGACGGTGCACAATCTGCCCGGCGTCCTGGACGGCAGCCTGGACGATCTCATCGATTCCCTCGCCGCGGCGGACCGGCTCGAAAGTCTGACGGCCCCGGCCAACTCATGAGGCAGGTCCGTGGCGGCGTTGTGGGGACGCGCGTGGACCGCACGGAGTTTTCGACCCGCCAGGACGCGCGGGCGTGGGGACTTCTGCGCCTGCGCGATGCCGGCCTCGATCCACGGGACGCGTGGGTCGAAGCCGACCTGCTGCTCCGGCACGCGGCCGGACTGACGCGGGAAGAAACACTGCTGCGCCCCTCGGCGCCGGTTGCCCCCGAGGCCGGCGAGGCCTACGCGGCGCTCATCGCCAGGCGGGCGGCCGGGTGGCCGTCGGCGTACCTCACCGGCCGGCGCGAGTTCTGCGGTCTGCTCCTGGACGTGGACCCGCGGGTCCTCATTCCCCGGCCGGAAACCGAGCGGCTCGTTGAAGTGGCGGCGGCCGCGCTGTCCGCGCGCCCGGCCCCGTTGATCGTGGACGTGGGCACGGGCAGCGGTGCGATCGTGCTTGCGCTGATGCATCTGCTGCCGGGGGCGCGCGCCGTCGCGACCGATCTCTCGGACGGTTCCTTGGCCGTCGCCCGCGCCAACGCGGAACGCCTCGGGCTGGCCCGCCGCATCACGTGGCGCCGCGGCGACGCGCTCGACGCGCTGGCCGGAGTCGTTCCGCCCGGGGGCGCGGACGCGATCTGCGCGAATCCACCGTACGTGCCGACGGGGGAGGTCGACGCGCTGGCGCGCGAGATTTACGAGCACGAGCCGCGCGCCGCCCTCGACGGAGGTCCGGATGGTCTGGCGGTCCACCGGCGCATCGTCGCCGCCGCGGCCCCATACCTCCGTCCGGGCGGGCTCTTGATTCTCGAGACGTCCGCGTTGGGACGGCAGGCGCGCGCCGCCGCGGCGCTGATCGCCTCGGAAGGAACTTTCGCTCCGGCGGAGATCGTCCGCGACTACGCCGGACTCGAGCGGGTCGTCGTCGCCGCACGTCTGGCGTCTCTCGAGGAGACGCCCCGCCGCGCGGCGCCGTGACAAAGGGGGGACGCACGGTGCTCAAGGGACATCCGCCGCGCCCGTTGCAGGTGATCGGCGTCCATCCGGCGTCGCAGGACGTGCCACGGCAGGCACTCCGCATTTTGCTCGACGGCGGCCTCGTCGCGTTTCCCACCGACACCTACTACGCGCTCGGGGCGGCCGCGTTGGACGGGGAGGCCGTGGCGCGCGTCTTCGCGACCAAGCGCCGGCCCCACACGGAGCCCCTGCCGGTTTTCGTCGCCGACACGGGGCAGTGGCGGATGCTCGTGCCGGACCTGCCGGAGATCGCGCTGCGGCTCGCGGAGCGGTTTTGGCCGGGCCCGCTCACGATCGTGTGCCGGCGGGCGCCGCATCTGCCGCCGCTGCTCGCCGGGGGCGGCGAGACGATCGCAGTCCGCCAGCCCGGCTCCGTCATCGCCGTCGCGCTCTGCCGCGCCCTCGGCATGCCCATCACCGGGACGAGCGCCAACACGCACGGCGTCCCGGCGCCGGTGACGGCCATCGAAGTGGGGATGGACCTCGGCGGTTCCGTCGATCTGATCCTCGACGGGGGCGCGTGCCCCGGCGGCCATCCATCCACCGTCGTGGACGTCACCCGCACGCCGCCCGTGATCGTCCGCGCCGGCGGCGTCACACTGGAAGAACTGCGTGAGGTGATCGGTCCGCTCGCCGCCCCGGCGGCGCCGGCCCCTTCCGCCGACGGGAAGGCGGCCGCCCAAGACGTACCGCGCGCCGGCTAGCCTCGCGGCGGCAGGGCCTAAGGATTTGCCGGCGGTGTACCGAATCTTGGAGTGCAGCAGGTCCTCCGGAGCCCCGGGGTGGAAGGAGTGACGCGCCGTGGATGAGCTGGGCCGCACCGATCCCGAGATCGCCGACGCCATCGCGAAGGACATCGACCGCCAGCGCTACTACGTCAACCTGATCGCGTCCGAGAACTACGCCAGCCGGGCGGTGCTCGAAGCGCTCGGCAGCGTGATGACCAACAAGTACGCCGAGGGATATCCCGGCAAGCGCTACTACGGCGGCTGCGAGTTCGTGGACGTGGTCGAGCGGCTCGCCATCGACCGGGTGCGGGCGCTGTTCAGCGCGGAGCACGCGAACGTGCAGCCGCACGCCGGGGCCCAGGCGAACATGGCGGCGTACTTCGCCCTCATCAAGCCGGGCGATTCCGTGCTCGCCATGAACCTGGCGCACGGCGGGCACCTGACCCACGGCAGCCCTGTCAACTTCTCCGGCCAGCTGTACCGCATCATTCCCTACGGCGTTCGCGCCGACACGGAGCAGATCGACTATGATGAGCTCGCCCGGCTCGCGCGCGAGCACCGGCCGAAACTCGTGGTTTCCGGGGCCACGGCCTACCCGCGCCAGTTCGACTTTGCGACGATCCGCGCGATCTGCGACGAGGCGGGCGCCATCATGATGGTCGACATGGCGCACTTCGCCGGCCTGGTCGCCGGCAAAGCGCACCCCGATCCGGTGCCGTACGCGGATGTGGTCACCTCCACCACGCACAAGACGCTGCGCGGCCCCCGGGGCGGGTTGATCCTGTCCAAGGAGCGCCACGCTGCGGCGATCGACAAGGCGGTGTTCCCCGGCACCCAGGGCGGGCCGCTGATGCACGTCATCGCCGGGAAGGCGGTGTGTTTTAAGGAAGCGATGCACCCCGACTTCCGGACATACGCCGCGCGCATCGTCGAGAACGCGCGGACGCTGGCCGAGGAGTTCGTCCGGCGCGGCTATCACGTCGTCTCCGGCGGGACGGACAACCACCTCATCCTGCTCGACGTGCGCCGCAAGGGGCTCACCGGCCGCGAGGCCCAGCGGGCCCTCGACGGCGCGCACATCGTCGCCAACAAGAACATGATCCCGTTCGACCCGGAGAAGCCCATGACCACGAGCGGCGTGCGGATCGGCACGCCGGCGTTGACCACGCGCGGCATGCGGACGGCCGAGATGCGGCAGGTCGCCGCGTGGATCGACGCCGTGCTGAGCGCGCCCGAGGACGCGGCGGTGCAGGCGCGTGTGCGGGACGAGGTGCGCGCGCTGTGCGCGGCGTTCCCGATCTATCCGGAGCCGGTCGAAGCGGTGCGATAATGTCACGGGGCGCTGTTCCGTCGCGAGTCGGACACATCTGCCGCGTTGAACTCACCGGGGCCCCCGACAAATTGCATCACTCACGCAATTTGTCGGGGTGGTGTTAGTGCCCCGGCCGTCCTGGGACGAGTACTTCATGAGCCTCGCGCACCTCGCGGCGACGCGGTCGACGTGTCTGCGCCGGCACGTGGGCGCCGTGATCGTCAAGGACCGCATGGTGTTGAGCACCGGCTACAACGACACGCCGCGGGGACTGCCCAACTGCGGCGAGGGGGGATGCGCTCGCTGCGCGTCGGAGGCCGCCTCCGGCAGCGGGCTGGATACGTGTCTCTGCCTCCACGCGGAGCAGAACGCGATCGTGCAGGCGGCGTACCACGGCGTGCCGATCGCCGGCGGCACCATCTACTGCACGCACCAGCCCTGCCTGACCTGCGCGAAGATGATCGTGAACGCCGGCCTCGTCCGCATCGTCTACGACGAGCCCTATCCCGACCCGGTGGCCGAACGTCTCTTGACCGACGCGTCGATCGCGTTCAGCCGGTTTGCGCCCGCGCCGGCGGACCGGCCGCCGGCAACGACGTCATTAAAGCCGGCCGCCGCGGGGTCGTAGCGCGGCGCCGCATCCATGAAGCGCAACCACGCCGTCCCGGCAATGGTGCTCGCGCTCACCGTCGCGGCGGCGCTGGCGGCCCCCGGCACCGGGCCCGCGGGCGCGGCCGGCAGCCTGCCGGTCAAGATCGTCTACGCGCAGGCGAGCGCGGCATTCACTCCGGTCTGGGTCGCGCTGGATCGCGGCTTCTACGCGAAACAGGGCCTCGACGTGTCCTTCACACAGGTCACCGGCAGCGCCGCGGTGGCGGCGCTGACGTCGGGCGAAGCGCAGGCGATGTCCATCGGCGCCACGGAGGTAGCGGACTACGATGCCGCCGGCGGCGACCTCGTGATGATCGCCGCCGGGTCCAACTATCCGGTCTTCTCGCTGTACGCGGACAAGCGCATTCGCACGATCCAGGATCTCGCCGGCAAGAAGGTCGCCGTCACCCGAACGGGGACGTCGACCGACACGGCCGCGCGGCTGTTCCTCGACCATTTCGGGTTGTCCGGGAAAGTCGACATCGTCAGCGCCGGCGGCACGCTCTCCGGCATCATGGCGGCACTGACGGCGGGGCTCGCCGCGGGCGGCATCCTCTCGCCGCCGACGACGGCGAAGGCGGAAGAAGCGGGGTTCAAGGAGCTCGTCAACGGCGTGCAGCTCGGTCTGCCGATGGTGCAGGCTGCGCTGGCGGTCCGCAAATCGTACGTCGCGCAAAACCGCGACGGCGTGCTCCGCGTCTTGAAAGCCTACGTGGACGCCTGGGCGTTCGTCCGGGATCCCGCGAACGCCGCGGACGTGGAGGGCGTGATCTCGCACTACACAAAGGCGCCGGCGCAGGACGCCGCGATCGCCTACAAGGCGTTCTTTCCAACGTGGCAGGCGCGGGTGCCGCGGGTCGATTCGCGCGGCGTCCAGAACAACCTGCGCTTCAGCGCGAGCGCTCAGGTGCGCGCGATGGTGCCGGCGAGTCTGATCGATGATTCGCTGCTGACCGAACTGGTCCGGTCGGGCTACGTGAAATAGCCGCCCGCCGGGCGGCTCCACCGCCCGGCTCCGCGTGTACGTTGTCGCCCTGCCCGTGCGGATGCTATAATGTCCCGTCGTAACGAACGGATTGGAGGCGACGTGTCATGGAACGCGTGAGTCTGAGCGCCCTCGAGCGCACGGCCACGGGGAAGAGCGGGGCCAAGCGCGCGCGCCGCGAGGGTCTCGTGCCCGCGGTGCTCTACGGCCGCGGCCGGACGCCCCGCGCGTTGTCCGTGGGCCGCAAGGATCTGGTCTCGGCGCTCCACACCGCCGGCCGGAACGCGTTGATCGATCTGCGGATCGCGCAGGACGGCGACGCGCAGACCGAAGTGGTGATGATCGAGGAGATCCAGCGCGACCACATCCGCCGGGAAATCCTGCACGTCGACCTGCACATGATCAGCCTGACCGAAGCGCTCGAGGTCAGCGTGCCCGTCGTGCTGAGCGGCACGCCGGAAGGCGTCACGGCGGGCGGCGGCGTGCTCGAGCAGGTCCGCCGCGAGATCGACGTACGCTGTCTCCCGACGCAGATTCCCGACCGCTTCGCCGTGGACGTGACCGGCCTGCGCGTCGGTGCGTCGATCCACGTCAGCGATCTGAAAGTGGCCGAGGGCATCGAGATTCTTACGCCACCCGAGGAAGTGATCGCCGCCGTCGTCGCGCCGGTGGTTGAGGAAGAGGCGGCGCCCGCGGCGGAAGCCGAGGCGGCGGCGGAACCGGAGGTCGTCGGACGTGCGCCGGCCGAGGGCGAGGCTCCGGCGGAAGAGGGCGCCAAGGCGGCGAAGGCCGAGGCCAAGCCGGCCAAGTCCGACAAGAAAGAGTAGCGCGGTCCGGGCAGGGCTGCGCGGCTGTGGTTTGGTGCATGAGGGGCGTGGGATCCGGCCGCGCCCCTCATGCTTCGTAGAGAGATGATCGCCATCGTGGGGCTCGGCAATCCGGGGCGCCGCTATCGGGGAACGCGGCACAACGTCGGCAGCGAAGTGGTGGACCGCATCGCGGCCAAACTCGGCGTGCGGCTGGCCGACGACGGCTTCGCCCGGACCGCGCGCGCCCACTTCGGGAGAGCCGCGGTGGTGCTCGCCGTTCCGGAAACCTACATGAACGTAAGCGGTCAGGCCGTCTCCGACCTCGCCCGGCGCCGGCGCGTCCGTCCGGAAAGTCTCTTGATCGTCTACGACGACCTCGATCTGCCCCTCGGCCGGCTGCGGCTGAAGCCCGGCAACGGCGCCGGCGGCCACAACGGCGTCCGCTCGATCATCGAGGAGCTCGGCACCAAGGCCTTTCCGCGGCTGCGGGTCGGGATCGGCCGGCCGCCGGCCGGCGTGGCCCCGGAGACGTTCGTGCTCGAGCGCTTCACGCCGGAGGAGCGCTCGGTCGTCGACGAAGCCGTCGAGCGCGCCGCCAACGTCGCCCTGGCCGTCCTCAGCGACGGTCTGGAGGCGGCGATGAACCGGGTCAACGTACGCGAGACTCCGGCGCGCACCGCCGGCCCAGGCGAGGCGGCGGCAGGCCCGGGAGCCGCGCGTGTCTGATGAGGGGAACTTCCGCAAGCTCGGCAACGCTCTTCACAAGGAGACCGTTGCCGGGGGGCCCGACGTGACGGAAGCCGTATCTGCGCTGAGCGGGGCCATCGATGCCGGAGCGCACGCCGGTCAGACCGGCGCGCACCGTCTCGCGGCATTCGAGGAACTGCTGAGCCGTCATTTCCGCAGCATCTACCGCGTCGCGTACCGGCTGGCCGGAAACGCGGACGACGCGGAAGATCTGATGCAGGAGGCCGTGGCCGAGGCCTTTCGGGCGTTCGACCGGTACCAGCCGGGAACGTACTTTGACCGGTGGGTCTACCGCATCATGCACCGCACCCACATCGATTGGATCCGCCGGCGCGGCCGTCGTCCGGAGGTCTCTTTCGACGCGCCCACGTCCCCGGAGGGCGATCCGCTGCTCGCGCGCCTCGGCGATACGGGTGGAGACCCGCAGCATCTGACCGAGGTGCGGGATCTCGACGGTCCCATCCAGGCCGCGCTCGAGAACCTGCCGCCGGAGTTCCGGACCGTCGTTGTCCTTGCGGATATCGAGGGACTTTCGTATGATGAGATCGCGGCCGTAGCCGCCTGTCCGGTCGGAACCGTTCGATCGCGCCTGCATCGGGCGCGCGAGGCGTTGCGCTCCGCGTTGCGTCCCTACCTGAGGGGAGGGGAACGGTGAACACCACGCACGTCGCCGACCACCTCTCCGCGTACCTCGACGGCGCCCTGCCGGCTTCGGACTTGGAACAGGTGCAGGCTCACCTCGAGGTCTGCGGGACGTGCGGCCGTGCCTACGAGGAGCTGCGGACGCTGCGCGGCCTGCTGCGCGGCCTGCCGGATCCCAGCGTACCGTCCGGACTCGAGGACCGGATTCACTGGCGGCTCTCCCGGGAGGAAGCCTCGTTCCGGGCGTCGCCGTGGCGGGCGATGTGGACTCAGGTGACGCGGCCGGCCGTGACGCGTCCGCTGCGAATCGCGCTGGCTGGGGCGACGATGTTGATCATCATCGGGCTGCCGATGGGATGGGTGTCCGGACTCTTTGCGCCGCACGGGACGTTGTTCGATCCGGACGCGTACGTGCGCAATTATCTGACGATGTCGTCCGACCGTCTGACCGACGACGTGACACGAACGGTCATCGCCCACACGGCTCTCCCGGAGTCGACTGTCCAGAGGTAACATGACGCCTCGCCTCCACCGCCGGATCGCGCTCCTGGCGGTCTGTGCGCTGCTGGCCGCGTCCGCCCCCGACCGCGCCGCGCTGGCCGCGCCGCCCGCCGGGCCGGGCGAGCCGATCCGCTGGCTGAGCGAGGCCGCGGTCGCGCCGCGGAGCGTCAGCTACGCCGGCACCAAGACCGTCACCGTCTGGGCGCAGACCGTTCGCGCGTCGGAAGTGCGAATCTATCACCAGGCGCCCGACCGCACACGGCTCGAGTATCTGGCCGCCGGCGATCAACCGGAGCGGGTGGTGGTGATCAACGGCGGCCGGCAGATCGAGTTCGTGCCCGGACGCGGTCGGTATGTCGAAGGGCCGGCGCCCCAGACCGACGAGGACGAACTCATCCGTCAAATTCTTCCGCAGCTCGCCGCGAACTACGAGGTGCGATTCGCCGGCGTCGAGCGTGTTGCCGGCCGGCCGGCGCGGATCATCGACATCCAGGGCCGCCTGCCCGGCCGGCCGCGCCTGCGGCTGTGGATCGACGTGCAGACACGGCTGATCCTCCGGCTCGAGCGCTACGGCCCCGCCGGAGCGCTGCGGGAGACGTCGGCGTTTCTCAGCGTGCAGCTGAACCCGTCGCTGACGCCGGATCTCTTCATCGTGTCGCCGCCCGCGGGCGCACAGGTCCAAACCCGCCTCCAGCAGGCGCCGGCGGCGGCCTTGACGATCGAGGAGATCTCTCGCCGGATCGGCTTCATCCCGCAGTTGCCCGCCTACCTGCCGCCGGGGTACCAGTTTGTGCGGTCTAACGTAGTCATGATCCGCGGCACGCCGACGGCGACGTTCGCCTTCACGGACGGCGTCGCGACGATGACGCTGTTCGAGAGCCGGGGCGCACAGGTGGGCGCGGGGGGCGGGCAGCGCGTGCAGATCGGCGCGTTCGAAGGTACGGTGCAGACGCGGGGCGTCGCCACCGTGCTGCACTGGAACACCAACGGCGTCTCGATGACGCTCGTCGGGGACACCGCGTCGAACGAGCTGGTGCGCGTCGGACGGTCGGTGCCGCCGGCCGGCTCGTCCGCGCTGCCGCGCGCGCCGCACGCGGCCCTCGAGGGGCGCGTCGCCGGATGGCTGCGCGCGTTCCTCGCGCCTGCGGTCGCCGAAGCGGCGACCCAGCCGGCCGGGCTGCCGTCCGCTCCGCCGCCGGCCAACATGAAATCGACGCCGGCCACAGTCTGGCCGGATGTGCCCCCCGTGCCTGTGTCGCCTTACATCACGAACGACACCCACCCGATCGGTCCCGGCATCCACCCCGAAGAGACACGCATCTGGCAGGCCTTCGTCGAGCAGGGGCTGGCTCCGGTAGTCGTCAAGGTGACGGTCGCCAGCGACGGCGTCACCAAACTGCCGGACGGGCGGCTCTCGCGGCTGGCGTGGATCTGGTTTGTCTACGGGATGGACCGGGCGGCGGCGCCCGCGGCGATGATGCGCGAGGCGGCGGCCACCGCGCGGGCGCTCGCGGTTGCGGCGGCGCGATCCGATTCGCGCGTGGACCGGATCACGCTGAGCGGCTACTATCAAATGCCGGGCCGGTTCGACGGCCGCCGTACCGACGTGACGGTCACGGCCGCGCTCGATGCCGGGCGGCTGCTGGCGGCGCCCGGCGGAGACCCGAGGGCGGCGCTGTCGGCGGCGGGCAGCGTGTGGTTCGCGCCCGAATTGCTCGCGGGGGCGCTTGTCCCCCGGCCGCCCGTCCCGCACGATCCGCACCTGCCGGCGGGCACGCGGGCGCCGGCGCTGCTGCCGGGTGATCGCAGCTACGAATCGGCCGAGCGGTTTCAGGGCACGCTCGTCCAGCGGATCGTCGACACAAAGGTGCAGCTTGAGGGGCTGCTGTTCGGCGCGGCGAGTGACGGTATGCTGTGGCGCGGCAACCCCCGCCGCCGCGAGATCGCGCTGACCTTCGACGACGGGCCGAGCCCGCTGGCGACGCCGCTCCTCCTCGCCGTACTGCGCCGGTACGGCGCGCACGCGACGTTCTTCGTGATCGGCGAGCACGCCCGCGCGTATCCGTATCTCGTCCGGACGATGGTGGCGAACGGCCACGAGGTCGGCGACCACACCTACCATCATCCGAACATGGTCACGGTGGGCGACGCCGTCGCGCAGAGCGAGATCGCCGCCGGCGCCGCGATGATCGACCGCACGGCCGGCCGGCCCGCGGAGTGGTTCCGGCCGCCCGGCGGCGACTATACCGCCGGCGTCGCCGAGGACGCGCGCCGGCTCGGCCTCGGGATGGCGATGTGGACGACGAACTCGGGGGACTGGTCGCTGCCGCCGTTTCGCGTCCTCATCGAGCGCGTGCTGGCCCGCGCGGAGCCGGGCGCCATCGTGCTGATGCACAACGGTACCCTCAACACCGTCCGCGCGCTGCCGGCGGTCATCGTGGAGCTGCGGCGGCGCGGGTACACGCTCGTGACGGTCTCCCAGCTCGCCCGGGACGCGGAATGAGCGAGGCCGTCCGCGACGAATCTACGACCGGCGTGATGGACGAGCGATCCGACACCCCGCGCGACCGGCCGATGACGCTCATCGAGCATCTCGAGGAGCTCCGGATCCGGCTGACCCGCTCCGTCATCGGCCTGCTCGTGGCGACGCTCGCCGGTTTCATATTCGTCGACCCGCTCCTTACGCTGCTGCTGCGGCCGACGGGGCACATGAAGCTGACGACGCTGACCGTGCTGGAGCCGTTTCTCGTCAAGGTGAAGATCGCGTTCCTGTTCGGACTCGCCGTCAGCATGCCGTGGCTCATGTATCAGGTCTACGCCTTCATCTCGCCGGCGCTCACCGAAAACGAGCGGCGCCGGACCATACCGCTCGCGCTGCTCGCGGGCGTGCTCTTCGCGATCGGGCTCGTCTTCGGCTACGTGTTCGTCCTTCCCATCAGCACCCGGTGGCTCCTCGCCCAGGCGGGCGGCCAGTTCAACGTGCTGCTGACGGCGAACGCCTACATCTCGTACGTCCTGTTCTTTCTCCTGATCGTTGGCGGGACGTTCGAGACGCCGCTCGTCATCCTCTCGCTTGCGATGCTCGGGCTCGTCACCCCGCAGACGCTGCGCCGGGAGTGGCGCATCGCCTACATGGTCATCGCCGCGATCGCGGTCTTCGGCACCCCGGACTGGAGTCCGGTCACGATGATGCTCGTCGCGGTGCCGATGGCCCTCCTGTACGAGTTCAGTATCGTGCTCTGCCGCATCTTCATCCGGCCGGCGACGGCGAAGCCCGCCCAGGCCGCCCCCACCGGCGGGTAGCGGTCGCGAACCGGACGTTCACAATTCACGCGGATAGGGGATATCCAGACTACCCTGGACCGGCGGCTGTGTTGCCCTCGGTCGGATCGGCGTCCCGGCCGGCCTGGAGGGGTTCCGTGCATCAAGGAAGCATACAGACGCCGTGGTCCCAGCCGTCTCCGGCGCCCGTCCCGGCGTGTCCGGGCCCAACCCGGCGGCCCGGCCGTCTAGGGTCCTCGTGGTATTGCGGAGCGAACCGGCGTTGCTATAATGGCGTATTAGTACCGCTAGGGGTCGCTATGGCGCACTGTACGCCGTGGCGTCAGGGGGACGCATGAGCGTGGGGAATTCGATGGTGGCGCGGCGCGGAGTCCGCGTGGGGGCGGCCTCCGTGTTGGCGGTGATTCTCGCGCTGCCCATGGCGCTAGGGCCGGCAGGCCGGGCGGCCGCCGGCGTGCCGAATGTGCCGCGGGTCGTCGATGCGTGCGACGTCCGGACGCCGGTGCTCGTGGTCGGTGGAACCCCGTCGGGCGTGGCCGCGGCCGTGGCCGCGGCGCGCACCGGCACCGCAGTGTACATGACCGAATCGCGGCCGTACCTCGGCGGCGATCTCACCGGCGCCATGCTCAACATGCTCGACATGGACTTCGGCCTCGCCGGCGAGCATCTCGCGCGCGGGGTCTTCGCCGAAGTCTACAAGCAACTCGGGATGACCTTCGACGTCGAGACCGCGAAGCGCGTCTTCATGGACCAGGTCCGCCGCGAGCCTCTCATCACTCTGGCGCTCCACCGGAGGCCCGTCGAAGTGCTGATGAACGGCCCGTGGGTCGCGGGCGTCGTCTTCGGCGGTCCGCATCAGACGCGGGAAACCGTCTGCGCAAAGCGGGTGATCGACGCGACGGACGACGGCGACGTCGCCGCGATGGCCGGCGCGCCGTTTACGATCGGCCGGGAGGATTCCGGCATCGACCGCGCGATGATGTCGGCGACCCTCGTCTTCGAGGTCAAGGACGTCAACTGGCACCAGGTCACCGCCTACGTCAGCGGCGCGCGCGAGCAGCATATGCGCCGCGGCGGCTTCTACCACGGCAACGTGTGGGGTTACGGCCCGATCATGCGGATGTACAAGCCGATGCAGCCGAACGTAGCCATCTACGACCTCAACATCGGCCTGCAGAACGACCGCTCGGTACTCATCAACGGGCTCCTCGTGTTCGACGTCGACGGGACCGACCCGGCGTCGGTGGCGGACGGCATGCGCCGCGCCAAGGCGGAACTGCCGCCGTTGATGGATTTCCTGCGCGAGACGGCGCCGGGTTTCGCGAAGGCGTCGCTGGTGCGCACCGCCGACTACCTCTACATCCGCGAGACGCGGCACATCCGGGGGCTGTACACGCTGACGGCCAACGACATCGTGAACAGCCGCGTGTTCTGGGACGCCGTCGGCGTCGCGAGCTACCCGATCGACATCCATCCGTACAAGATCGGCGAGTTCAACCCGTACGCGCCGAAACGCTTCGTGTACACGATCCCGTTCCGTTCGCTCGTGCCGTACGGGACCGGGAACCTCGTGATGGCCAGCCGCTCGATCTCCGCGACGTACGCGGCCGCGGCCTCGTGCCGCGTCGTGCCGACGACGATGGAAGAAGGGCAGGCCGCCGGGCTCGCCGCGGTGCTCTCGATCGAGCGGCGGGTGTCGATCCCGCAGCTCCTGGAGCAGCCGGCACTGATCCACGACCTGCAGGCCGGCCTGCACGGACAGGGCGCCTACCTGCTGGCGGACACGCTCGCCTCGATCGGCGAGGCGTCGCCGCCGTGGCTGCAGCACGCCGGGTCGGCCGTGCGGTCGCCGGTGCTGCCGTTGGCGCCGGTTGAGGGCGTGCGTCCCACCAAGCCGTAAGCCGCGCCTGGTCTTCCGTTTCATGCCGGCCGGCCGCTGACGTACTGGCTGACGCCGTAGGCCGCCGGCGCCCAGGGGCGCCGCGCCTTCGAGCCGAAGAACCCGGCCATGGAGACGCCGCGCCTGCCGCCCGGCCAGGCCCTGACAGAGAAGTGGCCCGTGCTCTACTACGGGGGCATTCCCCGCATCGACCTCGCGAAGTGGACGTTCGGCGTGGAGGGCGAGGTCGAGAACGCGATCCGGTGGACGTGGGACGAGTGGACGGCGCTGCCCCGGAAGAGCGTCCGCTGCGATGTGCACTGCGTCACCGCCTGGTCGCGGTTCGACAACGTCTTCGAGGGCGTGTCTGCGTCCGAGGTGATCGGCCGCGCGCGGCCGCGCGCGGCCGCGGCGTTCGTGATGGCGCACTCGTACGGCGACTACACGACGAACCTCCGGCTCGACGATCTGATGCAGGAGGACGTCCTGTTCGCGTTCACCCACGACGGCCGCCCGCTGACCCCCGAGCACGGCGGGCCCTGCCGGCTCGTGGTGCCGCGGCTGTATTTTTGGAAGAGCGCGAAGTGGGTGCGCGGACTGGAATTTATGCGCGAGGAGCGCCCGGGCTTCTGGGAGCAGAACGGCTACCACATCCGCGGCGATCCCTGGAAGGAAGAGCGCTACTCCGACCCCTGGTGATGCCGGCCGGCCGCCAGGATTGAGCCCGTCAACATGTCATTAGAACCGGAACGATCGACGTTCACCCGCCTGGCCGTGCTGTGGCTGGCGGGCGTGGATCTGCGGGCGACGCTGCTGGCCCTGCCGCCGGTCCTGATTCTCATTCATCGCGACCTCGGGCTGAGCGAAACCGGGGTGGGCGCGCTGACGAGCCTGCCGGTGCTGGTGCTGGCCGCCGCGGCCGTTCCGGGATCGCTCCTGATCGCGCGCGCCGGCGCGCGCCGCGCCGCGATTGCCGGCCTTGTCGTGGTCGCGGTCTCGTCGGCGATGCGCGGCCTCGGTCCGTCGATCGCGACGCTGTTTGCGATGACGTTCGTCATGGGCGTTGGGATCGCAGTGATGCAGCCCGCGGTGCCGGCGCTGGTCGCCCGGTGGTGCCCGGACCGCATCGGCTTCGCCACCGCGGTCTACGTGAACGGGTTGCTCGTCGGGGAGACCTTGAGCGCGGGCCTCACCCTGCCGCTCGTCCTGCCGCTCGTGCGCGGACGCTGGCCAGTCGCGCTGGCGGCGTGGTCCGTGCTGCCGCTGGTGACCGCGGGCCTCATGTTGGTGCTCCGAGATCGGCTGCCCGATGCCGCGGTCGGGCGGGAGGCGCGCTGGTGGCCCGATTGGCGCGCCGCGGAGACGTGGCGGCTCGGGCTGGTGCTCGGCGGAGTCGGCGTCGCGTATTTCGCCACCAACGCCTTCATCCCGGATTACCTCCGGACCGCCGGACGGGTCGATCTCATCGGCCCGTGCCTCGCGGCGCTCAACGCGGGGCAGTTGCCCGCGTCCGCGATCGCACTCGTGGTGGCGCGTGCCATCGTCGGGCGCCGCGCGTCGCTGGTCGTGGTCCCGGTCGCGATCGCCGCGAGCCTCGCCTTGTTTCTGCTCGCGCCACCCGCGTTCTGGGTGGCCGCCGCGGCGTTGATCGGCTTCTGCTGCGCGTTCGGACTGGTGCTGTCGCTTGCTCTGCCGCCGCTCGTCACGGAGGCCCGCGACGTGCACCATGTGTCGGCGGGGATGTTCGCCGTCGGCTACGGCTATTCGTTTCTGCTGCCGCTGCTGGGCGGCGTCGCGTGGGACGTTACCCACCTGCCGGCGGCGGCGTTTCTGCCCGCGTTCGCGGGCGCGGCCACCACCTTCGGGGCGGCGCTCGGGCTCCCACACCGCGCCGGCGCGGCCGGCGGCGACATCAGGGAGGCAGCCGGATGATCTGGAACCGTACCGCGGAAACGATGACACGCTCCGATCTCGAGGCGTTGCAGCGGCGGCGTCTCGCGGACCTCGCGGCGCGGGTCCACGCGACGGTGCCGTTCTACCGCGAGGCGTTCGACCGCGCGGGCGTTCGTCCGGACCAGGTCCGTACGCTCGACGATCTTCGCCGGCTGCCGTTCACGCGGAAGGCGGACCTGCGGGATCACTACCCGTTCGGCATGTTCGCGGTGCCGCTCGAGCAGGTCGTCCGCGTGCACGCGTCGTCAGGCACGACCGGGAAACCGACGGTCGTCGGCTACACGCGCGCTGATCTCGGCGTGTGGGCGGAGGTGTGCGCACGCTCCCTCGCGGCGAGCGGCGCCCGGCCGGGCGACGTGTTCCACAACGCGTACGGCTACGGCCTCTTCACCGGCGGGCTCGGCATGCACTACGGCGGCGAGCTCATGGGGCTGGCGGTGGTGCCGGTCTCCGGCGGCAACACCGAGCGGCAGCTGCTGCTTCTACAAGACTTCAAGCCGCGCGTCATCGCCTGCACGCCGTCGTACATGCTGACGCTGGCGGAGGCGGCCGCGGCCAGGGGCATCGACCCGCAGAGCCTGACGATCCGGTCGGCCGTCCTCGGCGCGGAGCCGTGGACCGAAGCGATGCGCGGCCAGATCGAGCGCCTGCTGCCGGTCAAGGCCGTCAACATCTACGGCCTCAGCGAAGTGATCGGTCCCGGCGTCAGCAACGAGTGCGTCGAGGCGCAGCGCGGCTCCCATGTCTTCGAGGACCATTTTCTGGTCGAGGTGATCGACCCGAAGACCGGCGACCCGGCGGCCGCGGGCGAGGTGGGGGAGTTGGTGTTCACCACGCTCACGAAGGAGGCGCTGCCGGTGATCCGGTACCGCACCGGCGACCTCGCGTCCCTCGATCCCGCCCCGTGCGTCTGCGGCCGCACCCTCGTCCGGATGTCGCTCGTCGTCGGCCGCACCGACGACATGCTCATCATCCGCGGGATCAACGTGTTTCCGTCGCAGATCGAAGCGGTGGTGATGCAGTTCGCGGAGCTCTCGCCCAGCTACCAGCTGGTCGTCGCGCGCGAGCGGGCGCTGGACTCGCTCGAAGTGCGCGTGGAGGTGGCGGCGGACGCCGCGCACCCGTCCGCGCCTCGGGAAGACACGGCGGCGGCGGAGGACCTCCGGCGGCGGATCGCCGAACGCCTCCGCGGCGTGCTCGGCATCGCCGCGCGCGTGACGCTTCAGGCCCCGGGCACCCTCCCAAGAAGCGAAGGCGGCAAGCTCCGCCGCGTCATCGACGAGCGGCCGAAGGGGTAGCGGGGCGCGGTCTCCGGCTCGATCCGCCGTTCTTCTCGATCGGACGACTTATCGCTCGAGGAGGTCGGCCTCGATCACGTCGTGCCAGGGTGTGCCGGAGGCCCCCACAAACGGCGTCGAGACGTAGAAGGGTCCGCTCACGCGGACGGTCTCTCCGGCCCGAACCGTCGCGTGTCCCCACACGACCACCCCCACCGACGCGCCCTGGGCTTCCAGGCGGAACGTCGTGATCGGTGTGCCCCGCCCGTCCGCCGCCGGCGCGACGGCGGTAGCGGTTCCGGCGACGGTCACGACCGTGCGGTCGAACCGCGCGGCCTGCGTCGCGAGCGCGCGCACGGAGTCCTCGGGGACGGCACCCACCATCGGCGGCGCCGCGGGCGGGCCCGGTGCGGCGGACGGCCGCGCACCCGAATCGGACACAGGCATCCCGAAGACGGGGACGAGGACCGGTGTCTCGATCACGGGTGTGCCGAAGATCGGCGTGCCGATCATCAGAGGAACGGGCGTGATCGCGGGCGGCGGCGTGGCGCCCGGCGGACACACCAGGATCTGCCGGACGACCGTGGCCGTCGCCGGGGATGGTTGAACGGGGAAGGCGATGGCGTCGAGCGGAGTGACCGCAATCGGGCTCGACGTCCGCGTCGTCGTAACCTGGAATTGTTGACACGCCGTCTGCGCCGAAACGGGCGGGACGCCCCCACCTGTGAGACCCAGCGCGATTGCAAGGGCGCCGATCCACACTATCCTCATCGCATCACCCCGCCGGCCGACATGCGGCCGGCCACGATGAAATCAACGCCGGCTACATTCGACGCAGGGGCGGCGTCCGCCTCGATCCCGTCGCTACCCCGGCCCGAAGACGAGCGCCGCGTTGATGCCGCCGAAGCCGAACGAGTTGCTGAGCACGTGGCGCAGCGGCATTTCCCGGCCGTGGTCGCGCACGTAGTCGAGATCGCACGCCTCGTCCGGCGCCTCGAGGTTGAGCGTGGGCGGGACGTAGTGGTGCCGCAGGCTGAGGAAGCAACTCGCCGCCTCGATCGCGCCGGTGGCGCCGAGCGCGTGTCCGTGCATCGCCTTCGTGGCGCTGACGGGCACCCGGTACGCGTGATCTCCGAGGACCTGTTTGATCGCCAGCGTCTCCGTCGCGTCGTTGAGCGGGGTGCCGCTGCCGTGCGCGTTGACGTAGTCGATGTCTTCCGCCGCGACGCCGGCTTCGGCGAGGGCGAGCCGCATCGCGCGGGCGGCCTGGGTGCCCGACGGCAGCGGGGCCGTCATGTGATGGGCGTCGTTCGACGCGCCGAAGCCGAGCACGCTGCCGTAGATCCGTGCCCCCCGGCGGCGGGCGTGCTCGTGTTCCTCGAGCACCAGCAGCGCCGCCCCCTCGGCCATCACGAACCCATCGCGCGTGCGGTCGAACGGCCGGCACGCGCGCTCCGGCGCCTCGTTGCGGGTCGACATCGCCCGGATCACGTCGAACGCGCCGAACGTGAGCGGCGCAAGCGGCACCTCCGCGCCGCCGGCGAGCATCACGTCGGCGTAGCCGTCGCGAACCGTCCGGAACGCCTGCCCGATCGCGATCGCGCCGCTCGAGCAGCTGTCCGAGTTGGCGCTGGACGGCCCGCGGAGGTCGTGCTCGATCGCGACGTTGCAGGAGGCCGCCCCGCAGAACACCGACAGCGCCAGTGTCGGCCGGATCCGCCGGACCCCCTCGCTCAGGAACACGCGGTGTTGTTCTTCGGCGAACGCGGCGCCGCCGAGCGCCGAGCCGACAAAGCAGCCGATCGCGTCTCGGTCTTCGTCCTCGAGGCGCAGCCCCGCGTCGTCGATGGCCATGCGGGCGCTCGCAAGCGCGAACTGCGCGTACCGATCGAGGCGGCGGAGCCGCCGCGGTTCGATGAAGGCAGCGGGATCGAAACCGGAGACCTCGCCGGCCACCCGGCAGTTGAAAGGGGCCGCGTCGAACCGGGTGATCGCGCCGATGGCCGAGCGTTCGCGCCGGAGGCCGTCGTAGAGGCCCGCGGCGCCGCATCCGATGGGCGTAACGGCGCCGATCCCGGTGACGACGACGCGGCGTCTCGTATCCGTCACGATTCACCCCCGCTGTAGTTCATTGCGCCGCCGCTCAAAAACAGCAGCTTGGCGCGGACGATTTTCAGCGTCATGCGGCCGATGTCGGCCTCCATCGAGCCGAGCGACGATCGGGTCGCGCCGAGCGCCCGCCGTCCGGCACGTTTTTTCCCCGGCGTGTCACGAAAAGGTATCCGGCCGCCCCGTCTCGACCAACCGCTTGATATGGTCCAGCGTGGCCCTCGCGGTCGGTTCGACGAACAGCGGCCCGATGACCGTCCGCGCGACGGTGCGCCCGACGATCGGCCAGCCGAGCTTCAGGTCGTGCACGATCGAGACCGCCACATCGCCGCCGGGCACGGGCTCGAAGCGCCACTCCACCTCCATGCCGCGCGTCACGCCGCGCACATGCGTGAAGCGGATGCGTCGTTCCCGCGGCTGCACGATCTGCCGCGCCCACCACCAGATTGGAATCCAGCCGCGGCGCGCCTTCATCTCGACGAGCCGGCCGGCGCCGTCCACGGCGAGGACGCGGACATCACGGTAGTGTGGAAGGATGCGCGGCCAGTGCTCGACCTGCGCGGCGTAGCGGAAGATCGCGTCGACGGGCCCTCGAATCCGCACCGCGGTCTCCGTGTGCAACCGCTACACCCACCCCAGGAGGCGCGGAAGGACCGCCGGATGAAGCACGCCGCCGAGGCCGGCAGTGTTGCCGATCATGCCGATGAGCCGCTGCCCGAGATCCGGATGTCGCGCCAGTTGGGCGGCGGCGCGGCGAACGACCGCGGGACGAAAGGCCAGCGTCTGCACGAGGCGCGCCCCCGCGAAGACCGGGCCGAATTCGCGCGCGCGGGCGAGCGCGTACATCCGTAGCGACGGGACGCCGGTGCGTTCGAGCGCGTCTGCGGCGATGGCGGCGCACAACTCCGCGCCGCGCAGCGCCAGGTAGACGCCCTGTCCGGTCATCGGATCGAGGTGCGCCGCGGCGTCGCCGACAAGCAGCACGCGGCCGCGGCCGGCGCGGCGCCGGTAGTAACCGAGGGGGCCGACCACCGTCAGGGGGCCGGTGCGCTCCGCGCGTCCGAGCCGGTCGCGGAGCCCCGGGCACTCCCGCAGCCACGTCCAGTAGCCCGCCTCAAGATCGCCGCGCCAGGCGCGCACCACGTGTCGCGGGACGGCCAGCGTGACGTTGGCGAGTCCGCCGGGAAGGTGCGCGACCCCGCAGTAGCCGTCGCGCCGGAGATGGATCTCGCCCCACCGCCCGCCGGCCGCCGGCGGGTCCGCCGAGAGATCGGCGGGAAGACCGTCGACGCCCGCGAGATACGCGCCGACGGTATACCGTCCGTGTCGCATTGGGA
>DASYXS010000164.1:0-9931 GCA_035934535.1 bacterium | reverse complement strand
TCGTGATTCCGTTGGATTCGATCGGGCCGACCACCAGCACCTCGGGGATCGTCAGCGTGAAGACCAGCACCATCTTGAGCAGAAACTCTCCGAGCCATCCCAGTCCCCAGACGACCGTCATCACCCGGAAGACGCGACGGGCTCCGGGACGCTCCCACAGCGCGTTGAATTCGGCCACCCGCGCCGGGTCGTGCCCCGCGCTGAAATCCCGGCCGATGAAAAAGAGGAGCGGCCGCGGCCACATGAGCGACGCCAGGCAGACGACGGCGAGCGCGCCGGTCACGAACGACTCGCGGATCAGGAGCAGCTTCGGGTCGCCCGTCACGAACGCGCTCGCGGCGCCGACCACGATGCCGACGAGGATCACGACCCCGATGATGTCGAGGGTTCGGCTCCGGGCGAGGCTGCGGACGTTGTTGAGGACGGGAAACATACCCGACAGCAGCAGCGCGAGCGACGGCGACATCCGCGGAATCTGCTGCCGCAGGTAGTGATAGGCGATGAACGGACAGGCGATATCCAGCACGAGGATCGGCGCCAGGTTGCGGAGCCCGAGCCCCGTCCGGGACCGCTCCGCCGTCATCGCGCCCCCGACGCGCGCGGTGTCCGGGCCGGTGGAATGCGACGCCGCTAGGCCGGCACCGCGGTCAGGGCGAGATCCTTGAGCACCGCGGCGATCTGCTCCCGCTCCTTCGGCGTCACTTCGACCATCGGCAGGCGGAGCCCGCCGGCGTCGAAGCCCGCCATCGCAAGCGCCGCCTTCACCGGGGTCGGGTTCGTCGTGATGAAGAGCACCTTGAACAGCGGCCACAGCCGGAGGTGGAGCGCCTGCGCCTTCCGGACGTCCCCGGATGCGAACGCGAGGATCATTTCCTTGATCTCGCGCCCCGCGATGTGCGCCGCGACGCTGACGATGCCGTGCCCGCCGACCGCGAGCAGCGGCAGCGTCAGGCTGTCGTCGCCGCTGTAAAGCCGGAACGACGGGGGGGTGAGCTTGCGGATCTGCGACATCTGGTCGAGGCTGCCGCTCGCCTCCTTGACGGCGACGATGTTGGGCACCTCGGCGAGGCGCGCGATCGTGGCGGGCTCGCAGTTGACGGACGTGCGGCCCTGAATATTGTAGAGCATCACGGGGAGCCGCGTGCTCTCCGCCACCGCCCGGAAGTGCCGGTACAGGCCTTCCTGCGACGGCTTGTTGTAGTACGGATTGACGAGCAGCACGCCGTCGCAGCCCGCCTTCTCGGCTTCCTTCGTCAGATGGATGCTGTGCGCCGTGTCGTAGGTGCCGGTCCCGGCGATCACCGCGGTTCCGGCGCCCACCGCGTCTCTCACGGCGCGGAACAGCCGGATCTTCTCATCGTCGCTGAGCGTCGGCGACTCGCCGGTCGTCCCGCACACCACGAGGCCGTCCGAGCCCTGGTCCACCAGGCGCTTCGCAAGGGCGGCCGCCTTCGCATAATCGATCGCGAGGGACTTGTCCATCGGCGTCACCATCGCCGTGATCACGCGTCCAAAGTCCGCCATCCCGGTCACCCCCTTGCCTGTAGTAACTCAAGCCGGCGTCGCCGGAGACCTTCCGCTCTGCGGTCGCCGCCTCCTTCAGGGCTGAGTGTCTACCGGACATTTTGCCCGCCGCACGCTCGGCCGGCACGAACGGTCTCCACTGGTCACGCCAGCAGGGCGCCCAGTTTTTGGAGAACCTCGGTGAGAGAAGACTGAGGGAGCGGACAGATCCGTTCGGCCTGCCGGACACGCCAGTCTAGACTCTTAATTTGGTCGGACAGCACGACGCCCGTTACCGGCAGGCCTGCGGGGACGGCGACCTCGAACGGATATCCTTTCACGTGATTTGTGATCGGACAGAGCAGCGCAAGCCCGACCTTGCCATTGTACGCTGCGGGAGACAGCACGACCGCGGGACGGCGTCCCGCCTGTTCGTGGCCGGCCTGTGGGGCGAACGTGATCCGGACAACGTCGCCGCGATCGGGCACATACGCACGACGTCCTACCACGCCTCTCTCCCCACCGGGGGCCCCGTGTCGACCGCGTCGTGGAGATTGCGCTTGGTGACACCCGAGAGAAGGTCTGCGAGACGTATGGACCGTTTGGCCGCCGGGGTGACGACGATCTTGCCGTTCACCACCGTAAGATCCACTTCGGCCTGCTCGGTGAGCCGCGCTTCCTCGGCGAACGGCTTCGGGATCCGCACGGCGAGACTGTGACCCCAGCGTTGGATCTTAGTCCGCATCACAGCACCTCAACGCGTCCGAATCTACAAAGAAGATACAAACCGCGCGCCAGCACGTCAAGATGGCGCCGCGGGTCGCGCGGCGGCATCGCCGAGGCCGCCGGGTCGGGCGCGCGCGGCCGTGAGCAGTCCGTCGCGGACGAGCGTCTCCGCGATCTGGACGGTGTTGAGCGCCGCGCCCTTCCAGAGATTGTCGGCCACCGCGAAGAACGCAAGACACCCCGCGGCGTCGATCCGGATCCGGCCGACGTAGCACGGCTCGCGGTCCGAGGCGGCGATCGCGGTCGGAAAGTCGCCCGCGGCCGGATCGTCCACCACCTCGACGCCGGGCGCGCGGGCGAGCAGTTCGCGGGCGCGCTCGGCGGGCAGCGGCTCGGCGAACTCCGCGTGGGCCGCCACGCCGTGGGCGCGCAGCGTCGGGACCCGAACGCAGGTGGCGCCGCAGACCAGATCGGGCGCCTCGAGCATCTTCCGCAGCTCCGCCTGCAGCTTGACCTCCTCGCTCGTATGGGCGCCGCGCAGCGAGCCGACGGCCGGAATGATGTTGAGCGCCATCGGATGCTTCGGCGAGACCTCGCCGCGGGGGCCTTCCGGCGCCCGGCCGGTCGCGGCCGCCTCCTTGAGCTCGGCCCACAACTGGTCCAGGCCGCGCTGGCCGGCCCCGGACGCGGACTGGTACGAGCAGGCGATCAACCTGCGCAGGCGGGCCGCCCGGTGCAGCGGCGCGAGCGGCACCGCCACGGTCGCCGTGGTGCAGTTCGGGTTCGCGATGATGCGCCGCGGCGCCCGGCGCAGCGCGTGCGCGTTGATCTCCGGGATCACGAGCGGCACGTCGTCGGCCATCCGGAACGCCGCCGAGTTGTCGATCGTCCAGGCGCCCCGCGCCGCGGCGACCGGCACCCATTCCTTGGCCGCCTCGTCCGGCGTGTCGAAGATCGCCACGTCGACGCCGTCGAAGACCTCGGGGGCGATCGCCTCGACGACGGACGCGCCGATGCGCTGCCCGGCCGAGCGCGTCGTCGCCACGGTGCGCAGTCGCGTCACCGGAAACCGCCGCGATTCCAGAAGGCGCAGCACCTCGCGCCCGACGGCGCCGGTCGCACCGACCACCGCCACCCGATAACCTGCCGCCATTCCCGTCACCCCCGCGTCACGCCTCGAGCAGGTGCTCGAGGCCCTCCACGAACGTCCGCAGCGTTCCGGTCTTTTGAATCGCCAGCACGACCCCGGGCATGAAGCACTCTTCGCTCACCGAGTCGTGCCGGATCAGCAGCGTCTGCCCCGCGCCGCCGAAGAGCACTTCCTGATGCGCGACCAGCCCGGGCAGCCGCACGCTGTGCACGTGGACCCCGTCGATCACCCCGCCCCGCGCGCTCGGGACCTGCTCGGTCTCCTGCACCGCCGGCGCCGGCGCCGCGCCGCGCGCGGCGGCGATGAGGCGCGCCGTCCGCGCCGCCGTCCCCGACGGCGCGTCGCGCTTGCGGTCGTGGTGCAGCTCCGTGATCTCGACGTGCGGGAAGAACCGCGCCGCGCGCTGCGCGAATTCCATCATCAGGAGCGCGCCGACGGCGAAGTTGGGCGCGAGGAGCACGCCCGTCTCCTCCGCCGCGCTCCGCGTCCTGAGGCGCGCGAGGCCGTCCGGGGACAGCCCCGTCGCCCCGATCACCGCCGGCACGTGATGGTCGAGCGCGACCTCCGCGTGCGCGACCGCCGCGTCGCCGTGGCTGAAATCCACCAACACCGTCGGCCGCGCGACGAGAAAGATCTGCCCGAGATCGGCGCCCACCGGCACACCCAGCACCCCGGCGCCGGCCACGGTGCCGGCATCCTGCCCGACGCCGGTCGATCGTCCGAGCGCGCCCACGAGCGTCATGTCGTCGCGGCGCGCGATCGTGCGCACCGCGGCGCGCCCCATCCGTCCGGCCGCGCCCGCCACGACCACCCTATGCATCGCCATCGCGCACCGCCTCCTCGAGGGACCTGCGTAGGTCGCGGTACTGGTCAAACGGGCCCACCGCCGCGAAGGTGAACGCCGCTGGTGCGAGCACCGTGCCGGCGAGGCGGCGCACGTCCGCCTCCGTGACCCGATCCACGTCCGCGAGAATCTCGTCGAGCGTGAACTGGCGGCGGAAGTACTGCTCCGACCGCGCGAGCTTCGACATCCGGCTCCCGGGCGTCTCCAGATCCAGCATCAGGCCGCCCTTGAGCGACTCCTTCGCCCGCGCGATGTCGTCGGACGGCAGCCCGGCCCGGGCCTCGCCGAGGATGCCCGCCGTCAGCCGGACCACGTCGGCGCACGCGGCGGGGCTCGTCCCCGCGTACACGACGAACGCCCCCGTGTCCCGGTAGGGGGCGTGGTAGGCGGAGATCGAGTAGGCGAGTCCCCGCTCTTCGCGTATCTCCTGGAACAGGCGGCTGCTCATCCCGCCGCCGAGCGCGGTCTCGAGCACCGCCATGGCGTAGCGGTCCGGGTGCGCCTGCGGCAGGCCCGGGACGCCGAGACACAAGTGGACCTGCTCGACGTCCTTCGTGCGAAACGCGACGGCGCGCTGCGTCGCCGGCGTGGTGAGGGCGGCCGGACGCGCCGCGCCGTTCCACGCGCCGAACGCGCGGCCGATCCGGCCCACGATCTCCGCGTGGTCGAGCTGGCCGGCCGCGGCGACGAGCGACACCCCCGGCCGGTACCGCGCCTCCATGAACGCGCGCAGGTCCGCCGGGCCGAGGCCGCCGACGCTGGCCGCGCTGCCGGCCACGGGCCACCCGAGCGGATGGCCGGGCCACAGCGCGGCGGCGAAGACGTCGTGCACGAGGTCGTCCGGCGCGTCCTCGTAGCTCGCGATCTCCTCGAGGATGACCTGCCGCTCACGTTCCATCGCCGCGGGTTCGAGCGCGGGATGGAGCACCATATCGGCGAGCACGCCGAGGGCCGCCTCGAGGTGGTCGCTGAGGACGCGGAGGTAGAAGCACGTGTGTTCGCGGTCCGTAAACGCGTTGAGGTGGCCGCCGAGCGCGTCCATCTCCTGCGCGATCGCGAGCGCGGACCGGCTCGTCGTCCCCTTGAAGAGCGCGTGCTCGATGAAGTGGGACACGCCCATCGTTCGCGCGTCTTCGTAGCGTGACCCCGCGTCGATCCAGACGCCGAGCGACACCGTGCGGACGTGGGCCATCGGCTCGGTGACGATCACGAGGCCGTTCGGCAGCGCCGCGCGGCGGTACGGCCCCTGATCAACGGGCATTAATGAAGAAGCCTCCTTACGGAGGCTTCGGCTGCGCCGGGATACAATGCGACGATCATGGGGCTCCCGGCCCGCCGTCCCCGGGAGGGGACTTTCGGTCGTGGCGCGGCCCGTCGTGGCGCCGCCCGCCCCCGCCCCGCCGGCCGTCGCGCCCCGCGGAGCCGCGATCGCGGTCGCGCCCGCCCCGGTCGTAGCCGGAGCGGCCCGAGCCCGGCCGGTCCGAACCGGAACGCTCCGAGTGCGTCCCCTCGCCCTCCGGCTCCGCCGGCAGGCCCTCCGGACGCGGCAGCAGCGCGCGCCGCGAGAGGTTGATCCGGCCGAGGTTGTCGATTTCCTTGACCTTCACTTCGACCTCGTCGCCCACCTTGACCGCGTCTTCCACCCGCGCGACGCGGTCGTGCGAGAGCTCGGAGATGTGCACGAGCCCTTCTTTGCCCGGGAAGATCTCGACGAACGCCCCGAAGTTCATCAGACGCGTCACCCGGCCCCTGTAGGTCTCGCCGGGCTTGGCCTCGCGCACGATGTCCTCGATCATCCGCTGCGCGCGGGCGGCCGCCTCGCCGTCCGCGGACGCGATCAGCACGCGCCCGTCCTGCTCGATGTCGATCTTGACGCCGGTCTCCGCCGTGATCTTGTTGATGACCTTGCCGCCGGGACCGATCACTTCGCGGATGCGCTCGGGATTGATCATGATCGTCGTGATCCGCGGCGCGTACGGCGACATCTCCGGGCGCGGCCGCGGGATCGTCCGCTCGATCACGTCCAGGATCGCCATCCGGGCGTCGCGCGCCTGCGCGAAGGCGCGCTCGAAGATCTCGCGGCTCAAGCCCTTGATCTTGATGTCGAGCTGCAGTCCGGTGATGCCGTCGCGGGTGCCGGCGACCTTGAAATCCATGTCGCCCATCGCGTCCTCGATGCCCTGGATGTCGGTCAGGACGGCGGTGCGCCGGCCGTCCCGCCCCGCGGAGCCGGGGTCGCCCTCGGGCCCGGTGATCAGGCCCATCGAGATGCCCCCGACGGGCTTGCGGATCGGCACGCCGGCGTCCATGAGGGCGAGCGTGCTGCCGCACACCGACGCCATCGACGTGGACCCGTTGCTCTCCAGGACGGTCGAGACGAGCCGCATCGTGTACGGCCACTCCTCTTCGGGCGGCAGCACCGGCTCGAGCGACCGTTCCGCGAGCGCGCCGTGCCCGATCTCCCGCCGGCCGGGCGAGCGCATCGGCCGGGCCTCGCCCACGCTGTAGGGCGGGAAGTCGTAGTGGTGCATGTAGCGCTTCCGCTCGCGCGTGCTGAGGTCGTCGATGATCTGCTCGTCCTGCCCGGTCCCGAGCGTGACCGCGGTCAGTACCTGGGTCTGACCGCGCTGGAACAGGCCGGACCCGTGGGCGCGCGGCAGCAGTCCCACCTGCGCGGACAGCGGCCGGATCTGGGTCGGCGTCCGGCCGTCGGTGCGCACGCCCTCGTCGAGGATCATGCGGCGCACCTCGTTCTTGGTGAGCGTGTCGAGCGCTTCCCCGATCGCCTTGTGCTCCGCCGGGAACTGCGCGGCCAGCACCGTCTGGACGTCGGCCATGACCTCCGCCACGGCTTCCTCCCGCGCGTGCTTGTCGGGGGATCGCAGCGCGGATGCGAGGCGCTCGGCGGCGGCGGCCCGCACGGCCTGTGTGATCTCCTCCGGCGGCGCGGCGATCGCCGGCGTCACCTTCTGCCGGCCGGCCTGGCGGACGAGATCGTTGATCGCCTCGATGATCCGGCGGATCTCCGCGTGCGCCCGATCGAGCGCCTCGAGCACCCGCGCCTCGGGCACCTCGCGCGCGCCCGCTTCCACCATGGTGATGGCCTCCGCGGTGCCGGCGACCACGAGATCGAGATCGGTTGTGCGCTCGTCGATCGCGCGCAGCGGCGGGTTCACCACGAACTGGCCGTCCACGAGACCGATGCGGACCGCCGCGATCGGCCCGGCCCACGGGATCCGCGAGATCGCCAGCGCCGCGCCGGCGCCGACGACGGCCAGGATGTCGGGGGTGTGCTCGAGATCCGTGCTGAGCACGGTCGCGACAACCTGGACGTCGTTGCGAAAGCCCTTCGGGAACAGCGGCCGGAGCGGCCGGTCCATCAGGCGCGCCGTCAGCGTGGCGCGTTCACCCGGACGGCCTTCGCGCTTGAAAAAACCGCCGGGGATTTTCCCGGCGGCGAACATCTTCTCTTCGTAGTCACAGGTCAGCGGAAAGAAATCGATGCCTTCTCGGGGCGCGGCCGACATCGTGGCCGTGACGAGCACCATCGAATCGCCGCATCGCACGACCACGGCGCCGTCGGCCTGGCGCGCCAGGTGGCCCGTTTCCAGGGAGAGCGTTGTTCCCCCGACCTCGAGCGACACCCGGCCGGTTCGTACCTCGGTTACTTCCGTGGCCATTCAAGCCTCCTCATCGTCTGCCCGCGGACACGACGCCGCGGGCACGGCACACCGTCCCCCCTCGCGGGGACAGGCCGGCGCATGCGCGGGGCGGCTACCGGCGAAGTCCGAGCCGCTCCACGATCGCGCGATAGCGCGCGAGATCATGGGCGCTCAGATAGGTCAGGAGCCGGCGCCGCTGGCCGACCATTTTGAGCAGGCCCCTGCGGGAGTGGAAATCCTTTTGATGAACGCGCAGGTGCTCGCTGAGATGGTTGATTCGCTCGGTCAGTCGGGCGATCTGGACGTCCGGCGATCCGCTGTCGTTCGCGTGGCGCCGAAACTCGTCCACGGCAATCCCGGTGCCACCCTCGGGCTCAGGGCTCATACGTGCTCCACCTCCATTAAATGTGGCGCCGGTGCGCCGGGACACCGCCGGAGCTGCGCGTGCCCCCGCCTCACTCGACCGCATTGTAACACAGTAGAACGCCGGGATGCCAGCGAGCCGCCGGCCTCAGCGGACGCGCTCGACGTAACTCCCGCTGCGGGTGTCGACGCGGATGGTCTCCCCGGTCTCGACGAACAGTGGAACCTGGACGACCGCGCCCGTCTCGAGCGTCGCGGGTTTGCTGCCGCCGCTCACCGTATCACCCCGTACGCCCGGCGCGGTCTCGACGATCTTGAGATCCACGGAGTTGGGCAGCTCCGCGGCGATGGGCGTCTCCCCGTGGAATACGACGGTCACGTCGAGGTTCTCGCGAAGAAAGCGCACCGCGTCGCCGAACAGCCCGCGGCCGAGGGTCAGCTGCTCGTAGCTGTTCTTGTCCATGACCACGTACTCGTCGCCGGTGCCGTAGAGGTACTGCATCGTCCGCTTCTCGAGATACACCAGCGGCACGCGTTCGCCGGCGCGAAACGTACGTTCGGTGATCGATCCGGTCTTGGTGTTGCGGATCTTGGCTTTGACGTAGGCCGGTCCCCGGCCTACCTTGACATGCTGCGACTCGACGATCGCATATAGATCGCCGTCGAGCAGGACGTGCACGCCGGGACGAAAGTCGTTCGAGGAGATCACGCTGGTATCACCCTTTCCGGGCCGTAGGCAGTGTACCCGCCCTCGTCCGCGGCTGTCAACGGCTGCGCCCGGCGGGCCGGATGCCGGTTCAGGGCGCCAGCACGATCAGATCCTTCGACAGGCGAGTCAGGATGCGGGCGGCATCGTCTCGGACCACGACCGCGTCCTCGATCCGCACGCCGCCCCACCCGGGCAGATAGATCCCCGGCTCGATCGTCACGACCATCCCGGCCTCGAGGATCGCGTCCGTGCGGGGCGACACGGGCGGGCCTTCGTGCACGTCGAGGCCGATGCCGTGCCCCATCGCGTGACCGAACGCCTCGCCGAAGCCCCCGGACGCGATCACCGCGCGGCCGGCGGCGTCGACGTCCCGGCACGCGACGCCCGGCCGAACGGCCTCGAGCGCCCGGCCCTGCGCCGCGAGCACGAGATCGTACACCTCGCGCTGACGCGCGTCGACCGCCCCGAGGGCGACGGTGCGCGTGCAGTCCGAGACATAGCCGTCGAAGACCGCGCCGAAGTCCACCGTCACGAACTCGCCGCGCCCCATGACGCGGTCGGTCGCACGTCCGTGCGGCAGCGCCCCGCGCGGGCCGCTGGCGAGGACGGTGTCGAAGGCCAGCCGCTCGCCGCCCGAGCGGCGGATCGCGATCTCGAGTTCCAGCGCGGCGTCGCGCTCGGTCACGCCCGGCCGCAGCACCTCGAGCAACCGCTCGAAAGCGGCGTCCGCGATCTCCCCCGCCCGCGCGATCGCGGCGATCTCGGCCTCGTCTTTGACCCAGCGGATCCGGTCGACATCCGCCAGCGGCACGAGTTCCGCGGGCGCGAAGCGCTCGCGCAAACGCTCGACCTGCGCGTACGGCACGAACTCCGACTCGAATCCGATGCGCGCCGGCGCGAGGATCTTCACGGCGTCGGCGAGCGCCGTCGCGGGATCGGCGCCCCCTCGGATCACGCGGCACGCGGGCGCCTGC
>DASYXS010000156.1:0-4978 GCA_035934535.1 bacterium | reverse complement strand
CGCGCCTACCTTCGGCTCGCAGTCTCTCTATGGCCGCGAGAACGTCGGCCTTCAATTCCTCAAGATCGGCGCGGGGGAGCCGTTCGAGCATCGGACCCCACCTCGTCGACCGCCTCATGTAGACCCACCAATCCTCGGCGTCCGTGAGTTCATAGGTATGATCATGCGACGTTTCTGCCGGTTCATCGGGATCAGCCAATCCGCATCGAAGAATCCTACAGGCCTTGGCGAAACCCGTCCCGCCAAGTGGCGTAGACCGGCTGCCAGCCGAGCAGGCGCTTGGCCTTCGCGTTCGACGAGCCGCGCACGCTCGTCATGATCTCGAGCATGGCCTCCCCGATGATCGGGCCCACGAGCCACGCCGGCACTCGGTACGGTGGTCTGGCCCCGATCGCCCGCGCCAGGGCCGGTAGCCACACGGAGACCTCCGCGGGCTCGTCGTCGACGACGTTGTAGATCCCGCCCGCCCCCCGCTCCACCGCGAGGCGGGCCGCACCCGCCGCGTCGTCGATCTGCGTGAACGACCACACGCCGGTACCGCCCCCGACGATCGGGAACTTACGGTGACGCACCATCTGTGTGATCTCGCCGCCGATCCCGAGCGACGTGCCCGGTCCGTAGAGACTGCCGTACCGCAGGACGATGCCCGTGATGCCCGACAGGTCCGAGACCGCCGCTTCAAGCCGGCGAATGGCGTCGAGCGTCCCCGTCATCGTGCGGGGCGGGCGCGGATCAAGCGCGTCGTCCTCGGTTTTCACGCGGCCGCCCTCGCGGATGTTCGGCCATCCGGTGTAGCTTTGCGCGATGAACCGGCGTGCGCCGGCGGCCTGCGCTGCGGCGATCAAGTGAGTCGTGCCGTCCGTCCGGAGGGCGTTGGTGAGGGCAAACGCCTTGTCGAAGTCCTTGAAGCTTCGCACGCCGGCGAGTGCGGTCACCTGATGAATGACCACGTCCGGCCGGGCCGATGCGGCGGCATGCATCACGGCGTCCCGGTCGAGGACATCGAGGACGACCGGTTCGGCCCCCGCCGCCCGCAGCGCCTCGCGCTTGGCCGACGTGCGGGTTGACGCCACGACCTGATGGCCGTTGGCCACGAGGAGTGGTACGAGCCGCTTGCCGATGGCTCCGCTGGCGCCCGCGAGAAAAATCCTCACGATTCACCGGGCCGTTGCGGCCAGTCTTCCCGAATCCGAGTCGCACGACGTCCCGCTCGACACAACGTTGTAATTACCCGATAAAACTCTGGACGGACGGTCGGTGACGTTCACCTCAAACGTCAATCGAGCGGTCCCATCGGGACTCTTCGCGATCAGCACGTACTCATTTCCGCGGTAGTAACTCCCCGACACCCGCAGCGCGCCAAAGCAGGCTATCCCGCGGAGCTCCACTACTCCGCTCACCGTGGCACCCCCCCACCAGGCCGGTGTGGTCGTCAGAGTCGCGGAAAAACGCCCCTTCGCGGCGGACCCGGTGCTTTGCCATGTGCCCACCCAACTCCCGGCGAGACCGGCGGCGGAAACCGGCGCCGCGACCCCGCGGCCGAGCGAGATCGACATGACGAGCATGCCCCCGACAAGCATCAGGGTTGGCACACGGGTCCGGCTCTGTCGCATTCAGAACCCTCGGAAAGGCATTTTCCCGTTTACCTTATAGGCTAGCATATCCGGCCGATGTGATTCCGCCGCCAAATTGAGGGCGCCGAGGAGCAGGAACTCGTTAGCGAACTAGGTTGCCGGTCCGACGGCGCAGACGTTCTCGGCCCGATGTCCTCGGGCGCTTCCTCTTAAGGTGCCAGCCGTAACAACCACATGTTCCTCACGAACTGAGCCGCCGGCGCAGGTCCGCAAGAAATCCTTCCGGATCGGGCGGATTGAAGACGAACGTTCGGATCCATCCGGACTTGCGACGCAGCACGATAAAACGCGCCGGCGCGAAGTTCGACCAGTGCTCATGCCAGGTCCGGAGCACCTCCGCCCAGGACCGCACGTCCGCCGCCTCTATGTCGGCCAGACGGACGCGGCGGACCATCCAGGATCCGATACGGACCTGGACCTCCGAATCCGTCAGGCGATAATTGAAGATCACACGGACGACCGCCTCAGTTACCGGTGGGACTGCGGGTCAGACTCCCGTGGCCGGCGCGGCGTGTCCCCGCAGACGGAAGGCGAGGATCAGCACGAGCACGCCGAAAAGGAGCGCGTACAACCCGATCAGCCACAGGAGCGCGAGCGCCCCTGCCCCCGGCTGCACGATCAGCAGCACGCCGAAGATGATCGAGGCGGCCCCGCTGAGGAGCAGCAGCCACTCGTTGGCGACATGCCCGCGGAGATGGAAGCCGGCGATCAACTCGAGTACCCCGGTGACCAGGGCCCACGCCGCGATCAAATAGAGCAGGACGATGGCCGTGATCCCCGGCACCGCGAAGGCGATGATGCCGGTCAGGATGCCGGCGATCCCCTCGACGAGCAGCCATCCCCATCGATTGTGGGCTTCCGCAGCGCGGACCGCCGCGGCCACCGCGAAGATGCCGTCAACCAGCGAATAAGCGCCGAATAGGTATATCAGCGCGAGCAGCGTCAGCCCAGGGTTGATCAGCGCGATCAGCCCAAAGATGATCGCAAACAGGCCGCGAAGCGCGAGCGCCCACCAGTTTCTGGCCAGCACCTGGACCATCCCGGATCCTACGCTCATCGTCCCACCCCGCTCCCTAGACGTTGTGGTGTGCCAGTCAAACCGCGGTGACCAAGATCAGCGCGAAGCCGTCCCAGCCTTTGGCGCCGACCGTTTGGATCGCGGTGGCGGCGAGGCGCGGGTCGGCGGCGATCAAGGCGTTGAACCGCCGCACGCCCTGCGCGTCGGGATCGGCGGTGGTAGGATCCGCGACCGCGCCCCCGCGCACGACGTTGTCGGCCACGATCAGCGTACCGGACCGAGCCAGTTTGAGCGACCAGTCCAGGTAACCGGGATTGTTTCGCTTATCGGCGTCGATAAAGATGAGGTCGAAGGGGCTCATCCCCTCCGCCGCCAGCCGGGGCAGCGTCTCCAACGCCGGTCCGACGCGGACGTCGACGATTCCGGCGAGGTTGGCGCGGGCGAGGTTGGCGCGGGCCAGGTCCGCGTGGCGTGGATCGGCCTCGAGCGTAACGAGGCGGCCGCCCGGCGGGAGCGCCCGCGCCAGCCAGATAGTGCTGTAGCCGGCGAGTGTCCCGATCTCGAGAATGGCCCGGGCGCCGTGAATGCGCGCGAGCAGGTACAACAGCTTCCCTTCGCTGGGGGACACATCGTGCGACGGCAGCCTTGCCGCCGCGCGGGCCGCGGTCGCCGCGTCCAACGCCGGGTCGGACGCGACGAGCACGTCGCAGAGATACTGATCGACCGCGGTCCACTGCGCCTGCGTCAACGCCGTCACCCTCAGAGACGCTGGAGGTGCGTGTCCTTGAAGCCTTCGGGGTACTTGAGACCGTAGCCGGCAAGGGCAGCCGGCAGCACCAACGTGTGAACGGCGTTATAGCAGGCCGCTCCAATCCGCGTTCCCGCGAGATACCCCACCATCGCGAGATCGGGCGCCAGAATCAACACGATGAACAAGAGCCAACCGCCGTGCTGGCGCTCGTATAGAATCAGGGCCAGGACACACCCCGCGGCTCCCTCGAGCCGGATCAGCCGCCCAGGCCGCACCGGGAGCGTCTCCACCCTACCCCCAAACCACGAAGCGGCCGCCCGCGCTCGTGAGGATCACCAGGCTCATCACGATCAAGAGCAGGTCGTAGCTCCAGCCGGCCGCCGCCTCGCCCCAAAACCCTGTGCGCCACACGAAGATCTTCTTCTGAACCGCGCCGAGATTGATGAGAATCAGGCCGACGGCCGCGATTTGAGTGAGGATCCCCAAGAGAACCCCGAGACTGCCGAGGAACTCCGCGATCCCTAAGAATACCGTGAACGACGGATTGAACCCCAGATCTTTGGCACGGCGCGCCGGGTCTTTCAGTGTATTCCATCCGCTGTTGATGAAGACGATCGCCACCATCAACCGGAGCAAGACCAACGCCACATCGGTGAACTGGTGCAGCTGAGGAAACACCTACGGCCTCCTCGGCGGAGCCGGTGACTGGGCGGACTTCAGACGCTCGGGTGCGATACGTCCAGCAATGAGTCCGGATTCGACACGACGGACCGGGGAGCGCCAATCCCCGCGGACCTCGGTGGGTGCTTGGTCGGACGCCGCCCCGATACCTGCAGGAGGCCGCGAAGCGGCCGGAGGTCCCGGGTTAGACGGGGCCGGAGACCGCAACGGACCGATTGCGTGGAGGTCGCGTCCGGCCCGGCCCGAAGCACGGGGCGAAGGCGCGAGCCGGGGGGGACACCGCCATGACGCGATACGTGAAGGTCGCGGCGGCCCAAATGGGCCCGAATAACGAAGGAACACCGGTCGACGCGATCGTGGAACGCATGCGGCGGCTCCTGGACGAGGCAATCGGCGGGGGTGCCGAAGTCGTCGCGTTTCCTGAGATGGCGCTCAGCCCCTACTTCCCAAAGCGCATCCGCGAGGACGCCGAGCAGTTCTTTTCCCGCGAAGTGCCGCCGGCCGCGCTGGCGCCCCTCATCGAGAAGGCCCGGGGGGCCGGCATGGCGTGGTCCGTCGGGTTCTGCGAGCGGGACGGCGACCGCCGCTTCAACACCGCGGTGCTGGTGGACGAGCGCGGCGGCGTCTGCCTCACGTATCGTAAGACGCACCTGCCGGGCACGAACCGCGCCGAGCCGGGCGTCACGGGGCGGGTCTTCGAACCGCATTACTTCGATGCCGGCGACACGGGCTTTCGCGTCGCCCGCACCGGCCGCGCGCGCATCGGCATCGCGATCTGTCAGGACCGCCGCTACAGCGAGACGTACCGGTGTCTCGGCCTCGCCGGAGCGGAGATCGTGCTGATCGGCTACAACACGCCGGCCGGGGCCAACGCCCCGGCGCTGAACGAGCTCG
>DASYXS010000114.1:0-36102 GCA_035934535.1 bacterium | reverse complement strand
CGCGGATCCTGACACTGGCCCGCACCACCTACGCCGGCGTGAACGATCACCACCTTACCGAGTTGCTGGCCGAGCGCCATGGCATCCGCGTGTCCCGCAAGACCGTGCAACGGCTCCTGCGCACCGCCGGCATCGGCAGCCCGCGAAAACGTCGCCCCCCACGGCATCGCCGCCGGCGCGAGCGCATGCCGCAGGCGGGCCTCCTCGTCCAAATGGACGGCAGTCACCATCCTTGGCTCGAGGACCGCGGGCCGCGTCTCGTCCTCCATGCCGCCATCGATGACGCCACCGGCGAAGTCCTCGCGGCCGTCTTCCGCCCCCAGGAAGATGCCCACGGCTACTTCCTCTTGCTGCGGCACCTCATCCAACGCGATGGCGTCCCCGTCGCCGCCTACACCGACCGCCACGGCCTATTTCACCGCGATCCGCGCACGCCCCAAAGCCGCGCCCTCCAACTCGAGGGTGCCATCCCCTCCACCCAGCTCGGCCGCGCCCTGCATGAACTCGGCATCCGCTGGATCCCCGCCTCCTCCCCCGAGGGCAAGGGCCGGGTCGAGCGTCTCTTCGGCACCTTCCAAGACCGCCTCGTGGTCGAACTCCGGCTCGCGCACGCCTGCTCGCTCGCCGACGCGCAGCGCATGCTCGAGCGCTTTCTCCCACGCTACAATGCCCGCTTCGCGCAGCCGCCCGCTGACCCCGCGCCGGCGTGGCGCCCCGCACCGGCCCACCTCGAGCGCATTTGTTGCTTCAAACATCGCCGCACGGTCGGCCACGACAATACGCTGCAGCTCGACGGCACGCTGCTGCAACTCCGGCCAGGGCCCAAGGGCCGCAGCTATGCCGGTGCTCGGGTCGACGTCCATGCGCACTTGAATGGCACCCTGGCCGTCTATTACCGCGGCCAGCAGCTCAGCGTGAGGCGGTTGCTCGCCCCACGTCGCCCCATCCGCCGGACGCCACCAATGGCCGCGGCCCTGCCGCACCCCAGACAGTACACACCACCGCCTGTCGATCATCCATGGCGGCGACCGCTCCTTGCCACCGCCCGGCGAAAAGCATCGGAGGCCCCGACGGTGCCATTTTCATAGACCCGTTAGGGTGACAGGATCACTGACCTACGACACGCCGGCGAGCGGTAGAGGGGGAAGGTCTCCGACGTCCCACCTAGCTCCGGAGTGGAGCGGAGTCTGGGCGGAGCGACATGACGGACGTCGTCGAGAGGTGTGCCAGTCGTCACCATCATACTTCCTGGCCAATAGCTTTGATAATAAATTGGTATAGCGGCACCGACAAGTACGCCCACAAGACCGACGACACCGGACATCAGGGCTACGCCGGTAGGCTTTTTGGGTGTTTGCATATTAATTACCCCCCGATCGGCTAAGCCATCTGGACAAACAACCACTGAGTGAACTCTTTCGTGCAAGACACTTCGGGGCGGGGGGTCCCGGCCCGACTTTGGAAGCGGTCAGCGTAAGTGCCGGTGCCGACGCCAACTAACTGTGCGCTCATAGTGACGCGAGCGTGGGTCGTGGTATCCTCCGCCCCCCAATCTTAGCGGCGGTTTCTTGGATCACTGTTTCAGTCCGTGACTTCCTTCCCTTTGCAGAGGCCCCCGGTAATGACAGCCTTTGGTATAGTGATCTTTGGCCCTTCATGGCAAACTCAGCAGCAGTTTACTATCTCTATCGATAAGTTCTTCGAAGTCTTCCATCAACCATTTGAACATGTCATTCGCACCGCTCGTGGGTTCAAAGGCAAACGCAGGAAAGTGTCTCAAATGCCTCTTTCGTGCGTGAGCATGGGGCGAATAATAGAGTACATCATCGAATCGATAGAGGGTGAATAAGTGAAGTTAACCCGGTTCCGTGGAGAGTGATGCATTAGGCTACCACGCTCCGCTCTTCCCACCTCCTTTCGAACTCCGCCGGTGAGCAGTACTCCAAGGCTGAATGGCGACGGTGCGGAGCGCCCGACGCGGTGTGCCTCGGTCGATGAAGCGGTGGCGATTTTGGCCCCCAGGTCCCTTTTCGCGCGTGCTCACACGTCGCATTGAGAGGAAGCAAACCCGAAGCATAATCCATGGAGCACGGACGGGCCGAGGTTGGGCATCGTTGTATTTGCGCTAAGGATAGAGGTTAGCAGCGACTAGCTCGTGTGCCGGGAACACCCTCGGAATGACTTTGTAGCGAGCAGCGACGGCGATCAGGGGATCGATTAGTGCGGGATCAAGAACTTCGCCGTAGCGTACGCGATGTTTGCTGATGGCGGCCAATCCTTCCGGGCTCAGGTGAGTATACTTCATCAGGATTTGGCCGGACTCGGTTTGATGCGCATTTGCCCACCGGCCAGCCTGCACAATGGCCTCGGCGTACCGGCAAGCCACGTCGCGATGCGCCTCGATCCAATCGGTCCGTGCGTACCATCCGGCACCGATGAAACCCGGTGCAATCGCGTGGGTTGGGTAACCGATGATTCGTTTCGTCCCATTCTCCGGGACTGGTACGTCGGTGAGCGACGTGCTGACAGCGTCCACCTCTCCTTGCTCGAGGGCCTCGGCGTGTCGCTCGCCCGGCAGCGACACGAGTTGGATCGTGTTCGAATCGCCGCCGTATTGATCGACCCACGCTTTGGCGCCGACGCCGACAAGGCTATGGGGTACTCTCACACCGATCTTCTTGCCGTTGAGATCCTTCCCGGTGCGGTAGGGAGCATCCGTCAGTACGATAATCGCTAGCGATTGTGCCAGGGCATTAAATAGCTGACCTGGAGCGATAAGCCGTAGTTGCACGCCGCGTGTGAACGCGGCGGCAAGTGCGAACAGGTTCGAAAATCCTACGTCAATATCCCCAGCTGCAGCAGCTGCCACGATGTCAGGCCCGTTTGCCATCGCGCGGATATTCACATCGATGCCAGCCCGCGAGAAGAACTGTTGATCTTTTGCGTAGAAAACCTGAGCGCCATCATCAATCGGGAGCGTTCCGACGAGCACCGAGGCAGGTTGCCGCGTCGTCACGGTGGCCTCCTCCAATTGGCTACCGCGCGGGCAATTTCGAGTATCACCCCGAGGGCGCTCCCCCATGCGCGGAGCCGGTTTTCGGCTATCCCAGTCGATGCTTTGGTTAGGCTACCACGCTCCGCTCTTCCCACCTCCTTTCGAACTCCGCCGGTGAGCAGTACTCCAAGGCTGAATGGCGACGGTGCGGGTTGTACCACCCCTCGATGTAGTCGAACAGTGCCCGACGCGCCGTCCCGCGGTCGATGAAACGCTGGCGGTCGAGCAGCTCCGTCTCCAGCGTGGCAAAGAACGCTTCCGCGATCGCGTTGTCGTACGCATCGCCGGCACTGCCCATCGAGGGCACTACGCCGGCTTCTTGACACCGCCGGCCGTACGCCAGGCTGGTGTACTGGACTCCGCGATCGGAATGGTGGACCACACCTGCGGCCGGTCGTCGATTCCACAGCGCCATATTGAGCGCATTCAGCACCAGCATCGTCTCCAGCAGCGCGCTCATTGCCCAGCCGACCACCCGGCGGCTGAAGACATCCAGCACGACCGCAAGGTACAGCCAGCCGGCGCCGGTCCCCACGTACGTGATGTCCGCCACCCAGAGGCGATTCGGCGCCGGCGTCGTGAAGTGGCGCTGCACCAGGTCAGGGGCGGGCGCGGCGTCGCGGTCGCGCCAAGTCGTCCGCGGCGGACGGCGCCGATGCGCGCCGACGAGGCCAGCATCACGCATCAGGCGGGCTACGCGCTTGCGGCCGCACCGCACGCCTAGCGCCTGCAGTTCGGCATGCACCCGCGGTGCCCCGTAGGTCCGCCGACTCCGTGTGAAGATTGTCTGGATCTGCTCCTGCAGCGCGGCGTCCGCCTGCGCGCGGGCCGACCGTGGTCGATCCTGCCACGCATAGAAACCGCTGGGAGAGACACCCAGGACGTCGCACATGGTGGTGACCGAGTGGCTGGCCTTCTCTCGCTTTACGAACTCGAAGGCCGCCCGGGCTTCGAGTGGGTCTCCTGCGCGAAGAAGGCTGCGGCTTTTACTAAAATCGCCCGTTCTTCCTTGAGGACCCGGTTTTCACGGCGGAGGCGGCGCAACTCGGCGCGTTCCTCGGTCGTCAGACCGTCGGTGCGCCGGCCGGTATCAAGATCCGATTGCGTGACCCAGTTCCGGAGCGACTGATCGGCGATTCCCAGATCCTTGGCGACCTGCCCGATCGACTTCCCGCCGTCCCGGACGAGCCGAACGGCTTCCTCCCGGAACTCCGGCGGGTAGGGTAGCTTCCTCCGTCCCATCGTGGACCTCCCCCGGGCCATTGCCCCAACGATAGGTGTCCACGAAACCGGGTCAACTTCAAACCGTCCTGCGGAGGTAGGATCGGTGGCACGGGTGCGCCTGGTGGCGGATCCTTGATGAGTGCGTTCACGGATTCGCCCTCATCCGGGGCAAACGCGGCGATATACACGAGCTTCGCGACCTTCAGGTCGTTGCCGGCTTCAGTGATCACTGCTCCACCGTAGGAGTGTCCGACAAGAATCGCTGGGGCGTCCTGCGCTGCAAGGATGAGCTTGGTAGCCGCGACGTCGCCCCCCCAACGATATCGTCGGGTTCTGGACGATATTGACATTGTAGCCGTCCCTTTTCAGGATCTTATAGACGCCCTCCCAGCCTGCGCCGTCTACAAAACCACCGTGAACCAAAACAACGTTCCTCATGCTGCACCTCCACGAAAAATAATGAGGTGGCTAGGCTCATGGCTAAGGCTTCTGCGTGCGCCGCATCGTCCAGGACTACATCACCGCCGCGCTCGACCGGCAGAGAGTGCTGCCGAACGTTAGGACATTCCGTCAACGAGGACGTGGCGGAAAAGGCGCGGCACGCCTGTCGGCCGGGGGGGGCAGGCTGAGGAGGCCAAACTATGACGACGATCGCCAAGGACAATCGCGTAGTCACGCTGATTGACGCGTTTACTGTTGAGCCTGCGAGACAACGGCGGCTCGCTGTGGTGAGCCTCCGGGCAGACGTAATCGGAAGTGTCTACCGTCGGAGGTCAACACGGGAGTGTGGGGAACCGGATTGTATTCAGGCGACTTTGCCTTGGATCTGCGCAGCGCCATCAGTGCCGTAGCCAGGCTCCCGTTCGACGGTGACAAGCTCGTCGACATCCTTTGCCGGACCGAACCGACTGCGGCAAACAACCCGGACGACGTCGACCATACCACCTTCTGGTTGATCGTTGCGGATCAGTTCGCCAAACGCGCCATTGCATGCGATCGCGCCCGCGACAAAGCTCTTGCACTCATCAAATCTGACGCCGTTATTATCATGCACGAGAAGCTCGGGATGAGTCCATCCGATCTGAGAAGACGACGAAAGACGCTGGAAGAAGCGCGGACGCGAATCGCGGCGCCGATGCCCAGCAGCCGGTCGCGGCCGGTTCTTAAGAAACCGCAGGCCCTTCTGATGGATGTGGGAGACGTATTCGCCTATCCGACCTGCGGCGGCAGATGCATGCCCAGGCCGGGTGAGCCTCTGAACTTTAGCCGGGGCAGGCCGTCTCCCACGATTCTAGGCATTGAACAGATTCTTTCAGGCTAAGGACCTTCGGCGGTCGCCACCCGCAGCGAAATAGGACACTCGGAGGCTGCGACCAGGTCGTAAGAAATCGCCGTTCCGCTAGGCGGGAAACGAGGGCGCACAGAATATCCTGCCGCTGCTCCGGTGTCTTCAGAGAACTAACGCTAAGTTCGATTAGAGTTGCACAGACCAGAGTTCCAGCACCTACATTCGCGTGGGGTGCCAATCCTCTCGCGCGCGACGCCCGACCTCTGTACCCTGGGTGCACTCGCTATAAGAGGAGAGTCGTCATGAACCAGCTTCCGGTTACTCCGGCTTTACAGGCAAATGGCGAATCGAACGCCACCGCTTCGACAGAAGACACCGTCGCGGCGATCGGACTCGCCATCCTGGCCAACGTGCCGCTGGCGCTGCGCGGTGCCCCCGGGACCGGGAAAACGTCGCTGGTTCTCTCCATCGCGGACGCCCTCAGGTGGCCCATCCACACGATGACCGCGACGATCCATGACGCGACGGACTTTGCCGGACTGTCGTTTCTGTCGTCCAGCGGCTCGTTGGATACCCGCACGATGCGCGCATCCCTGCAATGGGCCGTCGCGCTCGGCGCGCAGGCGGTGAAGGCGGGCGGTGACGGACTCGTCTTCTTCGATGATATCGCCTACGCTCCGCCGGCCGTCCAGAATGCTCTGCTCCAAATCGTACAGCAGCGGCGCGTCGGGGATTTTCAACTGCCGCTGGGTGTCCGCTGCGCCGCCGCCCTGAACCCCCTGGAGACGGCGACAAGCATGCAGCTGCTCACCGCGCCGCTTGCGAACCGCATGGTCCATATCACTTGGGCGCCCGACGCCGACAGTTGGTCCGAGGGATACTTGTCCGGTTGGCATTTCACCCTGCCGACGCTCCCTGAAGGCTGGCAGCGCCGTCTTTCAGCGACCCGGACGGGCGTGGCCGCGTTCGTCCGTTCCCAGCCGAGTTTCCTGCACAGCGAGCCCGCGGAGCCGAGCGCCCAGAGCCGTCCCTGGCCGTCCGGGCGGACGTGGGACATGGTGAGCACGGTCCTCGCCGCCTGCGACGCCGCGGACGCGAACGCAAACGTCCGGTGGCTGCTCACCGCCGGCGCGGTCGGAGAGATTGCCGCGGCCGCGTACCTGGCATGGGAGCGTGAGGCAAGCTTCACCCAACCGCACAGCGCCACGGCAACGGCGTTTGCCGCGGGGCAGCCGATGTTGAAGCCCTCGGAGCTCGTGGCCGTATAACCGCTCGTTGCCGGTCACTTGCGCCGCGCCTCTTCGCCTATGCCCCCTGCATCTCGGCCGGCGCATTCATCATCCGCAGCATACCGAGCCCGTCGGTGCGCAGAAAGCGCCACACCAGGATCCCGGCGACGCCCAAGAACAAGATATTGAGTATTGACGTGTAGTTCCACGCCAGGTGCGCCTCCGCGACGATGGCGTGATGTGCCCTCGGCACGACCCCCACGGCGCGGAAGAACAGGTCAACCAGCAGGCCGGCGCCGGCCATCACCGCGTACGAGGTGACCAGCAAGTACAGCGCCATCCGGCGGCCGTAGTACTTGCGGTAGATGTCGAGGATCGGCAGAACGATCAGGTCCGAGAAGATGAACGCCACCACCCCGCCGAAGCTGACCCCGCCGTTCCACAGGACCGCGGCCAGCGGCACGTTCCCCACCGAGCAGACGAACGAGAGGATGGCTACGAAGGGCGCGATCACCGGACTCCAGAGTAGGTTTCCGAGCGGATGGCCGGTCAGAAAGAACGTCCGCCAGAACGCGTCCGGCACCCAGGCCGCGATCGCCCCCGCGATCAAGAGACCCCCGCCGACGTCCATCCAGACCGCCGCCCAGTCCATGACGAAGTGGTGGCTGACGGCGGTGAACCCTTCCGGCGAGGCCATGCGGGCCAACAGCGGGCGGTCGTCCACCACCGCCATGTCCATCTGGGCGTGCCCCTCCATCCGGCCGCTGAGCCCGGCGTCGGCCTGACGGCGCGCCGCCTCCACGAGCGGACGGCTAAGGGTGGCACGGAAGAGCCACCACAGCAGGACGATCATGATCGGTCCGCCGACGAACTCGGCGGCGGTAAACGGCCAGCCGAGAAGGACCGCCATGATGATGCCCAGTTCGATGACCAGGTTCGTCGAAGCAAACTGGAAGACGATCGCGGCGGTGAAGTTCGCCCCACGGCGGAAGAGCGACCGGGCCAGCGCCACCGCCGCGTAGGAGCACGACGACGACGCGAACCCGAACACGCTCGCGAGCGCGATCGATCGCGGGGAATCGTCCCCCAGCAGCCGGACCATCTGCCGCTTGGAGACGAATGCCTGCACCCCGGCCGACAGCGCGAAGCCGAGAATCAGGGGCCACAGAATCTCCCACAGCATGGCAAAGGCCACGCTGAGCGCGTGGACAACGGCGCCGCTCATGGCGCGGCGGATGCCTCCGCGGCGCCCGCCGTCAGGGGCGGAAGCCTCGCGCCACTCGGAGCATCGCCGCCAGGCTGCGGTCGATATCCTCGTCCGTGGTCGCCCATGAGGACACGCTGATTCTCATGGCCGCGCGGCCGTGCCAGACCGTCCCGCCGCACCAGCACGTGCCGTCCGACTGCACGCCGGCGATGACGCGGCGGGTCGTGTCGTCGTCTCCGAACGCGACCAGCACCTGATTCAGCACGACCCCGTTCAAGACATCGTATCCCGCGTCGCGCAGCCCCGCGGCGAAGCGCGCCGCCTGCCGGCAGTTGCGCTCGATGAGATCCGCCAGGCCCGTCCGGCCGAGGGCGCGCAGCGCGGCCCAGATCTCTACGCCGCGGGCGCGCCGCGACATCTCCGGTGTGTATTGAAAGGGCTCCCGCTGTTCGGTCTGCGGGATATACGCCGCCGACGTGGCCATCGCCGATCTCAAGTGGTCGGGCTGCCGGACAAACGCGAGACCGCTGTCGTACGGGACGTTGAGCCACTTGTGGGCGTCGAGCGCCCAGGAATCGGCCTCCGCGACGCCGTGCGTAAGATACGACCGCTCGGGCGCGGCCGCGGCCCACAACCCGAACGCCCCATCGACGTGAACCCAGGCGCCGGCGGCGTGGGCATGCGCGCAAATCCGGCCCAGCGGGTCGAACGCGCCGCTGTTCACGTTACCCGCCTGCGCGCAGACGATGGCCGGCCCCGCAAGCGGCGGCAGTGCCTCGGCCCGCATGCGCCCCTGCGCGTCGACCGGCACCCGAACGACGCGATCGCGGCCGAGTCCGAGCAGCGTCAGGGCCCGCAGCAGGCTGATGTGCACCTCGTCGCCCACGATCACCGTGATCGCGGGCGCTCCAGACAGGCCGGCGGCTTCCACGTCCCAACCGGCGGCGGCAAGCACCGCGTGCCGGGCCGCGGCCAGGGCCGTGAAGTTCGCCATCGTCGCCCCGGTGACAAAGCCGGCGCCGGTCCCGGGCGGCAGCGACAGCGCATCGATGAGCCACCGCTGCGCGGTTTCCTCCAGAGCCGCCGCGACCGGCGAGGACACCACGAGGCCGCCGTTTTGGTCCCACGCGCCCGCAAGCCAGTTGGCGGCGAGCGTCACGGGCAGCGAGCCGCCGATCACGAAGCCGAAGTACCGGCCGCCCGCCGATGCCACCGTCGCGGGCGAGCCGACGTCGTCCAGCAGCGCAAGCACGGCCGCCGGGTCCGCCGGACCTTCCGGGAACGGGCCGCCGAGCGCGTCGAGGCCATCGATCTGCTCAGGGCTCGGCGCCACGGGCCGCTCGCGGATGCCGTGCAGATAGCGCAGCGACCGCTCGGCGGCGGCCCGCAACAGGTCGTGGGAGTCGGCCATCCCCTTCCTCCTAGTCGCCCGGCGTTTCGAACCAGGAAGCCGGAAATTCTCCGGCGGCACACGTCGTTAGGTTCACCGGTGAGACTCTCCATCATCGATCAGTCCCCGGTCTCCTCCGGTTCGACGCCGGCGGACGCGCTGCGCAACACGATCGATCTGGCCCGGCGCGCCGACGCGCTCGGCTACGAGCGGTACTGGATCGCCGAGCACCACGCGGCGCCGGGCTTTGCGAGCCCGGCGCCGGAGGTCCTGATCGCCCGCGTTGCGGCGGAGACCTCCGGCATCCGGGTCGGGTCCGGCGGCGTCCTGCTGCCCCACTACAGTCCGTTGAAGGTCGCCGAGGTCTTCCGGGTGCTGCACGCGCTGTACCCGGGCCGGATCGACCTCGGCATCGGCCGGGCGCCCGGCAGCGCGCCGCTCGAAGCCTACGCGCTGCGCCGCGACCGGAGCCGTCAGGAGTGGGTCGACGATTTTCCCGACCAGTTGCTGGAACTCCTCGCGTTTCTTCGCCGCGAGTTCCCCCGGGCCCACCCATTCGGCCGCATCCTGGTCACGCCGGACATGCCCGGAGGCCCCGATGTATGGCTGCTCGGCTCGAGCATGTGGAGCGCTCGGGCGGCGGCGGAGATCGGCCTCCCCTACGCCTTCGCCCACTTCATCAACCCGGAGCCCACGCGCGAGGCGCTCGAGTACTACCGGACGCACGCCGACGAGAAGATCCGCCGCACGATTCTCGCCCTCGGCGTCATTTGCGCGGAGACAGAAGCGGAAGCCATGCGGCAGTCGTCGGCCATCAGGCTGCGGCGCTACCTGCGGGCCCAGGGCGTCGAGCCCGGGGCCATCCCGACGCCGGAGGAGGCGCTCGCGCAGCTGGGTCCCGGCCCGGACCCGATGCCGTCGGAGCGGAGCGAGTGGCCGCGGTACATTGTCGGGTCGCCGGCGCAGGTATGCGAGCGGCTCACCGCCGTCGCGGATGCGTTATCGGTAGAGGAGTTGATGATCCTCACGATCGTCCACGACCACCGCGCGCGCGTGCGATCGTACGAGTTACTGGCCGAGGCCTTCGGACTCAACCCCCGTGACGGCGCCGCGACCCCATCCGCGTAACGTCAGAACGCGCGGCCGGCCGCCATCACGCGCTCGGCGGCGGGCGCCGCCCATGGCGGCAGGTTGACGTACGAGCGGTCCAGCGCGGAGACCGAACCGCATCCCAACAGTTTCAGGTTCCGTACGAGGTCGGCTCTAAAGATCTCAATCGCCCGCGCCACGCCCGCTTCTCCCGCCGCGCCGAGGCCGTAGACATACGCGCGGCCGATCAGCACCGCGCGGGCGCCGAGGCAGAGGGCCTTGATCACGTCCGTGCCGCGGCGGATGCCGCCGTCGAGCAGCACCTCCGCCCGGCCGTCGACCGCGGCCACGACCTCGGGGAGCGCGCGCAGCGTCGCCGGCGACGACTCGAGCTGCCGGCCGCCGTGGTTCGAGACGACGACGCCTACCGCACCCGCGTCGACGGCGCGCTTGGCGTCCTCCGCCGTCAGCACGCCCTTGAACACGATCGGACCGGGCCAGACCTCGCGGATCCATCCGAGATCATCCCAGGTAAACGACGTCCGGATGAGACTGCCGACGTCGCGCAGCTTCATCGGCCCCACGCCGGGCGTGACGATGTTGGGCATCGTGTGGACGCCGCCGTCCAGCAGAAAGTCGATGAGCCATCCCGGATGCGCCAGGATGCCTGCAAGATATGGAATCTTCGCGAACGGGTTGTCGCCGAGCAGAACGGACGTGTGGTTGTGATGGTCGCGCTCGCGCATTCCGATCACGTACGTGTCGATCGTGATGGCGAGCACGGAGAAGCCCGCCGCGCGGGCCCGCGTCAGCGCGTCGATCGCCGCCTCGCGGCCGCCCGTCAGATACAGCTGGAACCACGCGGGGCCCCGGGTGCCGGCCTTCACGTCCTCGAGCCGATGCCCGGACGCGGTGGAGAGGATGAAGGCCGTGCCGGCCTCGCCCGCCGCGCGGGCCGCGGCGACCTCGCCCTTCGGATGGAACATCCGGCAGTACCCCACCGGCGCGAGCAGGACGGGCAGCGCCATGTCCTGGCCGAGCACGCGGGTCCGGAGGTCCACCTCCGGGACGGCCACGCCGTGCCGCGGCCGGAAGGTCACCTCTTCGAACGCGCGGCGGTTCTCGCGGAGCGTCACCTCGTCCTCGGCGCCGCCGTCGACGTAATCGAAGATCGGCTTCGGCAGCCGCCGCTGCGCCATGAGCCGCAGGTCGGCGATGTTGACGGCGCGGGCCACGTTCGACATCGTTCCAAACACCCCCCCGGATCGTGCGGCCGGCCGCTCAGCGGCCGGCAGTGATCTCCGCCTGAATCGCGCGCCACGCCTCGCGGGCCTCGTCGATCGAGCCCTCGTCTTCGATCGTGGAGACGTCGCCCGGGTCCCGGCCGAGGATGACCGCCTTGAGCACGCGGCGCATGATCTTGCCGCTCCGCGTCTTGGGCACCATGCTCACAAAGTTCAGCTCCCCGATCACGGCGATGGGACCTAGCTCCCGGCGGGCCGTCGCGATCAGCTCGTCCTTGAGGCCCGCCGACGGCTCCCGGCCGAGTTTGAGCACGACGAACGCGCTGATCACCTCGCCGCGGAGTTCGTCCGGGCGGCCGGTCACGGCCGCCTCGGCCACCGCGGAGTGCTTGAGCAGCGCCGTTTCGACCTCGACCGTCCCGATCCGGTGCGCCGCGATGTTGATGATCTCGTCGGCGCGGCCGGCGAACCACACGTAGCCGTCCTCATCGAGATGCGCCGAGTCGCCCGTGTAGTAGACGCGCCGGCCGGGAATGCGCTCCCAGTAGTCGCGCGCGTACCGGGCCGGATCCCCCCAGAGCGTCTGGATGAGGCCCGGGAACGGCCGCGCGATCACGAGGATCCCCTTCTCGCCCGGCGCGCAGGCCCGGCCGTCCGGGGTCACGATCTCTGCGTCAATGCCGGGCAGCGGGATGCCGCCGGACCCCGGCTTGATCGGCAGCAGGCCGAGCCCGTAGGGATTGCCGACGATCGGGCCCGCGGTCTCGGTCTGCCACATGTGGTCGATCACGGGAATGCGGTCGCCGAGTACTTTCTTTTGCAGCCATTCCCAGGCCGGCGCGTTCAAGGGTTCACCGGCGCAGAAGAGGCGCTCGAGCGAGGCCAGCCCGTGCCCCTTCGCCGGCTCCTCACCGTACCGCATCAAGAGCCGCACCGCGGTGGGCGACGTGAAGACGCTCGTGACCCGGAACTCGTCGATCACCTTCCAGAACACGTCGGGGCCCGGGTGGTCGAGCGCGCCCTCGTAGGCGATCGTGGTGCACCCGACCAGCAGCGGCGCGTAGACGATGTAACTGTGTCCCACCACCCAGCCGATGTCCGATGTCGACCACCACACGTCTTCAGGCCGCAGATCGTAGACCCAGCGCGCCATGCTGTGGATGTGGACGGCATACGGCCCGTGCATATGGACCGACAGTTTGGGCGTCGCGGTCGTCCCGGAGGTCGCGAGGATGTAGGCCGGCTCGTTGGCCTCCATCGCGACCGCCTCGCGGGAATGGCCGCGGCCGCGCGCGAGAAAGTCCGCCCAGTCCATGTCGCGGGCCGTCATGCGCGCCGGCGCCGTCCCCCGCCGCAGCACGACGACGCGCTCGACCGAATCGCAGCCGGCCTCGACCGCGGCGTCGACGATTTCTTTGAGGGGGACTTCGCGCCCTTTGCGGAAGCCGACGTCCGCCGCGAAGACGAGACGGGAGCCGCTCGCTTTGATGCGGTCGGCCAAGGCGCCCGCGCCGAAGCCCGCGTAGACGACCGAGTGGATCGCACCGATCCGCACGGCCGCGAGCATCGTGATGATGGCCTCCGGACAGGTCGGCATGTAGATGGTCAGGCGGTCGCCCTTCTGGACGCCCATGCCGCGAAGGGCGGCGGCGGCGCGCTCGACTTCGTGCAGCAGCTGCGCGTAGGTCAAAACCCGGCGGTCGCCCCGCTCGTTGACGTAGACGAGCGCGGCCACCCCGCCGCGTGCGTTGGCGACGTGGTGGTCGAGGCAACTGGCGGCGAGGTTCATCTGCGCGCCGATGAACCACCGGAAGTTCGGATAGTTCCACTCGAACACCCGGTCCCACGTCCGGATCCACGGCAGTGCGCGGGCGGCCCGATCCCAGAAGGGCTCCGGATCCTCGAGCGCCTCGCGCTGCCACCGTCTGACGATCGGGTTGACGACTTCCATACGACCAACCTACCACGCTAGCGCGCCCCGACCCTCCCCTCCCCGGGGCACGCGTTCGCCCCTTGCGCGGTTCTGCGGGCGGCGATATGCTGGCCGGCGAGGGGACATCCGATGAGCGTACAGGCGAAGCGCTGGACCCGGGAAGAGTACGAGCGTATGGTCGAGCTCGGCCTCCTTGCGCCCGACAGCCACGTGCAGCTCATCGGCGGGGAGATTCTCCAGATGGCCCCTCCGGGCGCGCCGCACTCGACCGCCGTTGGTCACGTCCAAGATGCGTTGCACGCGATCTTCCAGGGCACCGCGTTCCATGTGCGCGTGCAACAACCCATACTAATCGGCGATCATTCAGTGCCGGAGCCCGACGTTGCCGTCGTCAAAGGGCAACGATCGGACTATCGCGATACGCACCCGGCGGCTTCGGACGTCGTCTTGGCGGTAGAGGTGTCTGATACGTCCATCGAGCTCGACCGCCGCCGCAAGGCCAGGCTCTACGCTCGGGCCGGAATCCCGGAGTACTGGGTCATCGAGATCCAAGCTTGGATCCTCGAGGTCTTCACCGGTCCGGGCACCGCCGGCTACGAACGGCGCGTCGCGCTCCGGCCGGGCGACACGGCAAGTCCGACCGTGAAACCCGACGCCAAGATCGACGTCGCGTCGCTCCTGCCATAGCGTCGAGACAGCATGAGCAAGGGATTCGTCGCCAAGCAGTCCGCCCGGATCGACGCGCCCGCGGCGGAAGTCTGGGACGCGCTCGTGAATCCCGAGAAGGTGAAACAATACATGTTCGGCGCGACCGTGGCTTCGGGCTGGAAACCGGGCAGCGCGATCACCTTCAGCGGAGAGTGGCAAGGCAAGGCGTATCAAGACAAGGGCGTGATCCTCCGCGCGGAACCGCGGCGGATCCTCCAGTACACGCATTTCAGCCCGCTCTCCGGTCTGCCGGACACCCCGCAGAACTATCATACGGTGACGATCGAACTGGCGGAGCAGAATCAGACGACGACGCTCACGCTGTCCCAAGACAACAATCCGACCGAGCAGGCGCGCGAGCACTCCGAAAAGAACTGGGGAGTCATGCTCGCCGGTCTGAAAAAGGTCGTGGAACAGGCCTGAGCGCCGGGCCGGCCTGCCCGCGCCTCCACCGCGGGGTCAGGCGGTCTTGGCGCCCAATCGGGTGAGCATCGCCTCGCGGGCCCGGGCCTCGAAGGTGTCGGGCAGCGGCGCCAGCGCCGTCTCCGGGAAGCGCCGGCTCAGCGCCTCGCGGATCAGGCGGTCTGCAAAGGCCGGATTCTTCGGCAGGAGCGGACCGTGCAGATAGGTCCCGTAGACGCGGCCGGCCACCGCGCCCTCGGTGCGGTCCGTGCCGTTGTTGCCGAACCCCACGACGACGCGTCCGAGCGGGCGGGCGCCGGGACCGAGGAACGTCCGGCCGCCGTGGTTTTCGAACCCGACGAGCGGCGGCTCGCAGCCGTCGGGCTGAATGACGAGATTGCCGATGAGGCGCGGCGCCGACGGCCCGGCGTGCTCGGTCCACAGATCGAGCAGCGCGAGGCCCGGCAGATCGTCGCCCTCGGCGGGTCGGTAAAACTTCCCGATCAACTGATATCCGCCGCACACGGCGAGGACCGCCGCGCCGTCCGCGACGGCGGCCTCGAGCGGACCGCGCTTCCGGCCGACCAGATCGCCGACCGCGATGCGCTGCTGACGGTCCTCGCCGCCGCCGACGAAGAAGAGGTCGGCGTCGTCGGGCCCGATGTCGTCGTTCAGTCCGGCGTCCTTCACGATCACCTCGATGCCGCGGCGGCGCGCACGGCTCACGAGGACCATGATGTTGCCGCGGTCGCCGTACAGGTTGAGCAGATCCGGATAGAGATGGCAGATCCGCAGTACCGCCATCATTCCCAGAACCTCCCCACCACGCCGCGTCGCTCGAGCACGGCGCGGATCGCCAGCATCGCGGTGTACGTCGGCAGGATGAACAACCGCCGGGAACTCGCGTGCGCAAGCGCGCGGTCGAGCGCCGCGTCGTAGGAGCGCTCGACCTCGATCGCGGCCGCCGGGATACCCGCGTACTCGAGCCGCACCGCCAGGTCCTCCGCGCGCAGCCCTCCCGCCACCACCCGCCCCACGCGGCCGGCCAGCATCTCGAAATCGACGTCCCACAGCCACGAGACGTCGCGGCCGTCGGCGATCAGGTCGTTGATCGCGATCAGGACGACGGGAAGCGAATCCCCGGCGAGCACGGTCCGCAGCACCTCGTTGAACCCGGCGGGGTTTTTGACCAGCAGGATCTGGACCACGTACCCGTCGAGCGTCATGCGTTCGGCGCGGCCGAACGCGGGCAGGAACGAGCCGACCGCGTCCGCCGCGCGGGCCAGCGGCGCCCCGAGTTGGAGCGACGCGCCGACCGCGGCCATGACGTTGTAGACATTGTACAGACCGGGCAACCGCGTGCGCACGGCCGCCCCGCCCGCGGGACCCGCCTCAATGGTGAACGCGGCGCCGTCCGGCCCGGAGAGCTCGATCCCGCGGGCCACGAGGTCAGGGTCGGGCCGCGCGACGCCGCAGGTCGGACAGCGGTACCGGCCCATGTGGCCGAAGTACGTCACCGCGTACACGTACGGCGTGCCGCAGCGGTAGCAGTACCGGGCCTCCGCGGTGTGCTCGAGCGCGGGCAGCGCGTGGCGGTCGTCGTCGAGGCCGTAGGTCACGAGCGTCCCCGGCATCTCCCGCACCGCGTCGTAGACCAACGGATCGTCGGCGTTCGCGACGCGCACGAATCCGGCGGGCAGCCGTGCGCCCGCGGCGCGCCAGAGGCCGGAGATGTAGTCGATCTCCCCGTACCGGTCGAGCTGGTCGCGGAACAGATTGGTGAATACCGCGACCCGCGGCGCGAGCGCGGGGACGACGCGCGGGACGGTCGCCTCGTCCACCTCGAAGATGCCCAGATCGCCGGCCGGGTCGCCGCGGAGATCGGCGTGTTCCACGAGCGCCGAGGCGATGCCGGCGGCAAGGTTCGCGCCGGCGCGGTTGTGCACGACGCGGCGGCCTTCCGCGCGCATGATGTGGGCGATCAGGTGGGCCGTCGTGGTCTTGCCGTTGGTGCCCGCGACGAGCACCGTCCCCCCCGGCAGCCGTCCGGCCAGGAGGCCCACCACGTTCGGCTCGACGGCTCGGGCGACCCGTCCCGGCATCGTGGTACCGCCGCCGCGGCGCAGCACGCGACTCAGCGTCGCGGCGGTCTTACCGAGCGCGATCGCGGTGCTGAGACGTACGTTGAACGGCACAAAGAACGGCGCTTAGTACCGGCGCGCCCCCAGGTATCTGCTGCGGTAATAGGGCTCGTCCATCGACGAGACGACGACGCCGCGGGTGACCGACGCGTGGATGAAGCGGCCCGCGCCCAGGTAGATGCCGACGTGCGACGGACCGCTGCTGTAGGTATGGAAGAACACAAGGTCGCCCGGCCCGAGCAGTCTGGCCGGCACGGCCGTTCCGGCCTGATACTGGCCGAACGACGAATGCGGGACGACCATGCCGAGCGCGCCGAAGACGCGGAACACGAGCCCCGAGCAATCGAACCCGCGCTGCCCGATGCCGGACCACTGGTACGGCCGGCCCAGGTACCGCAGCGCGAGGCGCGCGACCGTGGCCGTAAACGCCACCCCGCGCGACGGCAGCGCGCGGATCCACGGCACCAGGGGCGCGCCCCAAGCCGCGGCGGTGGCCGGTGCCCCGGCCGTGATCGCGGCCGGGACCGGCACGCCTGCGGACGCCGCGGACGCCACCCCCAACACCGGAACGCACATCAGAAGGACAACCGGCCACTTCACGCCGCCCTATTCGGGTCATGCGCGCCGCCCCCCTGCACGGCGATCACGATGAGCCGCGCGGTCTCGGCGCGTCGCGGCGGCAGCGAGACGAGCGGACTCGAACGGAGACCACATGGGAATAACAAAAATAACGCCGCGCCGTCGCACGCCACTTGAAGGGCACGCCACAGGGCGAGTAGAATCAGCGGGAACGAGGGTCGCGGGCGGAGGTACCTGATGATCACGATGAAGGTCAAGACCGTCGCGATGGATCAGCAGATGAATCCCGTCGTCCTGCTGGTCGACCAGGCCGAGACGCTCGCGCTGCCGATCTGGATCGGCGGATCGGAAGCCCAGTCCATCGCGTTCCAGCTGCAGGGCGTGCAGATGCCGCGCCCGATGACCCACGACCTCATCAAGCAGATGCTGCAGCACCTCACCGTCAGCATCAGCCGCATCGTGGTCACCGACATCCAGAACGGTACGTACTTCGCGGAGATTCACCTCCAGCGGAACGGCACGAACGTCGTGGTCGATTCCCGGCCGAGCGACGCGATCGCCATCGCGCTCCGCACGTCGGCGCCGATCTTCGTGGAAGACAAGGTCGCGGCCACCGCGATCCAGCTGAAGAAGGCGTTCGACGAGCACGAGGTGGAAGAATTCAAGCGGTTCATCGAAAACGTCAAGCCCGCGGACTTCGCGAAGAAACTGAAAGAGTCGTAACCGGTCCCGCCGCGCGGCCGCCGGGCGCGCGGCACCCCGCAGCGTCCGATCAGCGCGTCACCACGCCTCCCGAGACGATCAGCGTGTCCCCGGTGATGTACGCCGCCTCGTCCGACGCGAGGAACACCGCGGCCTTCGCGACCTCCTCCGGCTGCGCAAAGCGGCCGAGCGGAATCCGCGAGGCGATCGCCTGCCGGTCGGCGATCGTCCGTTCGGCGTGGAACGCCGTCTCCGTGTAGCCCGGCGCGATCGCGTTCACGCGGATGCCGGGCGCGAGGTCGCGGGCGAGGCACCGCGTCAACATGATCACCGCCGCCTTGCTCACACTGTAGTGCACCGCGCCCGTGCCGGGGTCGATGCCGCGCATCGACGCGATGTTGATGATCACGCCGCCGTCCCGCGCCATCGCCTCCGCCGCGGCCTGCGCCGCGAACAGCGGCCCCGTCACGTGGACGTCCATCATCCGCCGCCACGTCGCCTCGTCCATCTCTGCAAACGGCGTCCGGTCGCTGATGCCGGCGTTGTTCACGAGGATGTCGAGGCGCCCAAACGCGCGAACGGCCTCGGCCACGAGCCGCCGCGCCTCCGCCGGGCGCGTCACGTCCGCCTGAATGGCCGCGGCTTTGCCGCCGCCGGCGCCGATCGTCTGGGCCGCGGTGCGGGCGTCCTCGATCGAGCGCGCCGCGTTCAGCACGACGGCCGCGCCCTCGCGCGCGAACGCCTGGGCGATCGCGCGGCCGATGCCCCGGCTCGAGCCGGTGACGAGCGCCACCCGCCCGCGCAGCCGGCTCATGCGCGCGCCGCCGCCGCGCGGGACGCGCGCTCGACGTCCGCCGAGACGTCCCGCCAGTCGGCGAACACCCGCTCCCGCGCGCGGGCGATCTCGGGCAGCCGGGCCGCGGCGGACGCGGGGACGGCGTCTTCGTCCAGGATCTGAACGCGGCCGTCCGGCGTGACGAGCACGTCGACCTCGAGATCCTCCCACTCCAGGCGGTCCGGGCCGATGCGCACCGGTCCGCTGAGATTGAAGTAGTAGGCCAGCGTCTCGCCCGACGGAGCGATCCAGTGGTAGACGTTGTAGGGCCGCTCCGTCCAGTAGTACGCGACGGTCAGCGTGCCGGCCGGCAGGACAAGGTCGGCGACGCGGCCCTGGTTCGGCAGGCGGTACAGCAGCACGGCGCGATCCGCGGCGATCTCCGCGGCCTCGCACGGATAGGTGCGGGCGCTGCCGTCGAGCCGGCGTTTGACTTCGAGCACCGTCACGAGCCGATCTCCGGTACGCGCGGGCCGACCATCGCCTCGAGATCGAGCCGCCGCGATTCCGGCATCCCGCCGCCCGCGCCCTGCCACCGCTCCCAGATCTCCCGGAGCCGGGCCCGGTCGAGGGACGTCACGTAATGGCCGTCCCGGCCCGTCATCGGCCGCGCGCAGAGGAGCGCACGGATCACCGCCTCTTCGGTCACGTCGGCGGCCGCCTCGAACAACGGGTTCAGCAGGTCCCCCTCGTCCGCGAGGTACGGGGGGTAGGCCTGCGCGGTACTGAAAGCGAGCACGAAATCTCCGCTGTGATGGTGGTACACGGATCCGGTGCGCGCGAGCCCGGCCGCGGCCCGCCGTGCCACCCGGGTCAGCTGCCGCGAGGTGAGGGGCGCATCCGTCGCGAGGACGACGATGACGGAACCGCCGCGCCCCGCGCCGGCGTCACCGGGATCCCCGCGCGGGCCGGGCGGCGCGGCGCCGCCCGCGAGCAGCGCGCCCACGGGGCAGCCGTGTATCCGGAGGGACTCTTGCCGGCCGAAGTTGGCCAGCACGAGCCCGCCGAGCGTCACGGTCCGATCCAGCACCGCGGAGCGGCACCGGCGCGACGACGACCCGATGCCGCCCTTCAAACCGTAGCAGATCATGCCCGTGCCGGCGCCCACCGCGCCCTCCTCGACCGGCGCGTCCGTCGCGCGCTCGATCGCCTCCAGCACGTGGCGCGCGAGCACGTGACGGCCCTGGATGTCGTTGAGGCGGGCGTCGCTGCACTCGCCGACGACCGGGTTGCACGTGGGGCCGGTCCGTCCGATCTCGGGGTGGCGCCGCACGAGGTAGTCGGTGAGGCCGTCCGCGGCGTGCCACACGGACAGCGTGCTCGTCAGCGCGACGGGTGACTCGAGGCGGCCCAACTCCTCGACCTGCGGAATCCCGAGCATCTTGCCAAAGCCGTTGATCACGTGGACCCCGGCGCCGCATTTGTGCCGGTACACGTCTTCGTGCGGGACGATCACGGTCGCGCCGGTGCGCACCGGGCCCCGGCCGGGGACGAGCGGTCCGTCGCCGGACACCAGCGTCACATGGCCGACGCGGATCTGGCCGACGTCGGTCAGCGAGTTCTTTGGGCCTCGCTCCGTGGGCACGCCGTTCTATACGGCGTTCGCGAAGCGGTGACCTACGTGGAGGACAGCCCCCGCCGGTCGTAGGTGTAGACTTTGCCGTTCGCGCGGAGCTTCACGGCGTTGCGCCATAGGGCGTAGACGGCCTTGAGGAACAGGCCGACGCGCTTGGGCTCGAGCTTGCGGTCCTCGTCCTGGTGCACGAGCAGAAGATCCCGGCCGCACGAGGAGGGGTCGACTTCGATCCGCGGGTCGCCCTTGTACAGCTTCTGGTTGATCAGCATCTCTTTGACCTTCACAAGATCGTAGCTCTTCTGCTTCTCCTTCGGGTCGTAGACGAAGATGTCGAGCCGGCGCACGAGGTCTTCCGTCAGCACCGTGTCGATAAGGCTCACGTCCTCGTAGAAGCGCCGCAGCTCGAGCGCGCGGTCGAAGCCGTCGTCGTCGCGGATCGACTTGAAGAGCGTGTAGCCGATCGTGTACGGCGCCGGGCGATTGCAGAGGTGCACGGAGATGCTGGCCCACTCCTGGGCCGTCAGCAGGCGCGTCAGCAGCTCGGCCTCCACGAAGGTCGCCCAGCCCTCGTTGATGATGTGCGTGCGCTGGATGAGGTCGAAGTACTCCGCCTCCTCCCGGATCGCCTCGAGGATGGTGCGCTCGAAGTCCTCGAGCGGGGCCTTCTCTTCAAGGTAGTACATGAGCCGGCGGCGCTTCTCTTTGGGGCTGCGCTCGAACGCGTTGACGGAGGTGGCGACGGTGAGGAGCGCGTCGAGCAGCTTCTCCACACGTTCGCGGCCGTACTGCCGCTCGTATGTGCGGATCATCCGCGCGTGGCGCTCGGCCTCGTTCAGCATGTTCTTGTTCGACTTCTGGTACCAGTGGTTGTTCGCGAAGAAATCGGCGTGCCCGAAGACGTGGGCGATCACCAGCACGTTCTCGAGGTAGGTGTTCGTGCTGCGCAGAAAGGCGTGCGACGGCACAGTGTTGAGCACCAACTCGAGGATGTTGAACACTTCCTTGTTCTGCTGGGTGACGAGCTCCTTGTAGACGCCGCCCCAGTACCAGTGCACGAACCGATTCGGCAGCCCCATGCTCGCCACTTCGGCGATTTCGTCGCTGTCCGTGAGCTGGAAGATGACCGGATCGAACGCGAGGCCCCGGTCGCGGGCCAGCGTCTCGAGCCGCCCGATCACCCCCTCGTATTGCCCGATCGGCCCGTTGAGCACGTCAGTCCCTCCTGACGGCGGCGGCCGCCGGCCGGCGCGCCGCGCGCGTCTCGAAGAACCCGAGGAAGTCCCGCATCGCCGTCCGGATCGTCTCGAGGTCGACCAGGTTGGCGAACATCGCGCCCTCGCGGGTGCGCACCGCCTCCTGGACGAACTCGCTGAACCCGCCGATGCCGCGGCCGCCCGGGTTTACGTGGCCGTAGCACACCAGGTCGAACCCGCCGAGCGCCTCGTCGAACCGCTTCTTCGCCAGGTCGAAGTCGCCGGAGCTCGTCTCGCCGTCCGTGAACATGAACAGGAACTTGTCGTACTCGGTCACGCCGTCGAGCAGGCTGATCGCCTTCTCGAAGCCGGTGCTGATGTGCGTGCCGCCGCTCGACTCGACGCAGAAGAACTCGTCCCGGGTCTTCTCCTCGGCCACGTCCTGGAAGACGACGTACCGCCGGAGGTTCGTGGGATAGCGGCGCTCCAGGTAGTGCCAGAGGATGAAGATCGTCTTGCGGACGAGCGCCAGATACTCGCCGCGCATCGAACCGGAGATGTCGAGCACGTACACTTCGACCGACCGGTTGTTCTGGAAGGTCGTGGGGTCTTCGGTAAAGTACCAGCCGTCCTGCTGCACGTCGACGTCGTAGTCGAGCTTGCCCGACTCGCGCGTGTTGCGCAGCAGGCTCTGCAGCATCGTCTCCTCAAGGTTCAGATCGGCGCGGAGGCCGATCCGGTCGAGGTCGTCGAGCTCGACCTGCTCCTGGGCCTCGACCTCCCCCGCCCGCCCCGGGTCGTGGAACGCCGGCAGGCGCAGGTCGTCGAGCAGCACCTCCTGCGCGAGGCGCACGAACTCGTCGAAGTCGAGCTCCACCTGGAGCTCCTTGCCGTGGTGGTCGCCGCCGAGGAGGCCGCCGAGGGCCTGGACCTGATCGCCGCCCGCCCCCGCGCCGGCGCCCGCTCCGCCCGCTCCGCCGGAGCCGCTGCCCTGCGCCAGGAATTGGCTCTCCTCGCCGAACTTCAGCGTCGGCAGATCCAGCGTCGCGATCTGCGTCTTGACCTTGCCGTCGAGGATCAGCTCTTTCTGCTGGATCAGCTCGTTCAGGTTCTGCTTGAGATACTCCCGCAGCAGCTGATCGTGTTTGTACTGCGCGATCCGTCCGCGGTGAATGCGCATGGCGCGCCTCGGCCCGGCCTCCGGTTTAGAAGCTCCTGCCGATGGTCCGGAAGAGGGAGCGCGCGCAGGACTCGCAGTAGCCGTGCTCTTCGATCGCGCTGCGCTGCAGCACGTCGAGCAACTCGCGGCTCTTCGCGTCCATCTCCTCGGTCTTCTCGTAGAGGCGCAGGCAGTTTTTAATCTTGTTGAAGACGATCTCGTTGATGGCCCCGCGCAGATGCTCGTTGTCCTTGTAGCTCATCTTGCGCAGCTCGTCGCGGCGCTCGAGCAGCACGTTCTCGAACGCGACGCGGCCCTGGCGGCTGATCTGCCGCTTTTGGACGAGGATGCCCTCCACCTCGTCGAGCAGCTCCTTGTCGCTGTCGGCGAGGGTCTCGCCGAGCACGCTGCGGGAGGCGGCGTCAAGGTAGTTGAGGTACAGGTTCTGGCCGTAGTCGTAGAAGTGCGTCGGGACGATGTTCTCGACCAGCAGCTCGACCTTGCCGTTGATGAACTCGACCTTCGTCTCCTCGAAGACCTTGAGCAGGTCTTTCTGGTTCAGGTCTTTGATCGACTGGTGGGCGAAGGTGGACTCCACCGCCTCGGTGATCACCTCGAGATCGATGCAGCTCCGGGCGGACGTGTACCCGAGCGAGAAGGCGTCCTCGAAGAACCGCGGCGAGAGGCCGCGCAGGCCCTGCGACTCGGCACGCGTCTTGATCGCGTAGGTCGCCGCCAGCTCGTAGACGTCCTGGGGCACGTGCTTGCTCTCGCGGCGGACACGGTTGGCGTGTTCGACGAGGCCGCGGTAGATCTGCATCTCGCCCGTCGTGTCGACGTTGTAGGGATAATCCACCTTGTGGATCCGGCCCCTGAGAGGCTCCATGATGTCTTCGGACAAGAACACGTTGTACTCCGGGTAGTTCGTGTGTCCGATGACTACCATATCGACGTGGACGGTCGGGAAGTTCGCGAGGTCGATCCGCTTCGACTGGATCAGCTCGAGCAGCAGCGAGAGGAGCTGCCGGCGGCTCTTGAAGACCTCGGTCCAGTCCAGGATCCCGCGGTTGGCCCAGATGACCTTGCCCTCGAAGTCGTAGGCATCCGGGTCGTACGTCGAGCCGCGCTCCTTCAGCATCGCGAAGTTGATGTTGCCGACGAAGTTCGTGATGTCTTCGCGGCGGAGATCGGTCGGGGTATGCTTGGCCACGCCGACCTTGTCGCGGGCCGAGACGTTGATCCGCAGCACCGGGACCTTCTCCCATCCGCCGGCCTTCGCGATCAGCCGCTCGCACACCGGGCAGGGAACGGCCTCCTCGTGCCACTGCAGGTCTTCCGTCTGCCGGACGTCGATGGGGACGAGGTCAAACGGATGCTGGTGGAAGGGACAGCCGTCCACGGCGTACACGGCGCCGTCGGGCGTCTGCGAGTACTCTTCGAGCCGCCGCTTGATCTTGTCCACCGTCATCGACTTGCCGGAGCCCTGCGGGCCGACGAGCAGCAGGAGACGCCGCTCCATGCTCATCGCGTATCCTTTAAAGAACGCGACGATGTCGTCGATCTGCTTGTCCATGCCGTAGATGCCTTCGAAGACCTTGGCCTTGCCGAAATAATCGATCATGTCCGAGATGTAGTGCAGCGTCGTGCGCCCGAGGCGCCGGTTCGTCTTGCTCTGTGAGACGTAGTCTGCTACGTTTGCGATCGGTTCCATATGAGATTCACCTTTTCTTATACCGGGCCGCCGCGCCGGGGCCGGTGCTCGCGCCGGCGTGCCCCACGTCTTGCCCTTTGATATACCCCGTACGACGAATACCGGATGGGCGTTCACCCTTCGCCGGGCCGCATGCCCGGGAGGTGCCCGTTCGGGCCGCCCCTTAGACCCGTCCGCCTACTACAAAAGACCGGCGAAGCCGTGGAAAATGAACGAAACCCGGCGCGGGGAGACCGAAGACTCCCCGTCCGGGTTTTGGTTTCCGTTCCGTCACGCACTGCCACGCCGTTTGGCCGATGTCGCTCCGTCAAAGCCGCCCCCTTCTGTCGCCGGCATCGCCCCGCTTGCGCGGGACTCAGTCGCCGGGATGCGCCGACATCGGGGGCGGCGCTGCGATGTGCGAGCTGCGTCTACTACAACGGCAGTGCTGTATGAACTTTTAACCGAGTATAGCGGCCTCGGGTAGAAGTGTCAAACGAAAAATCAGGCCGCCGCGAGCCGCCGCCGTCAATGCCCCCCGTGTACCGCGTTCAGCACCTGGAACAGCACGATGATCATCATGGCGACTACGTACAGGCGGAGGCCCCCCAAAATGACCCGAACGCTGCCCGACAGCCGCATCCGGCCAAAGTGCGCCCGCTCCTTGGCGGCGACCAACTGATCGGCCTCCAGCACCGACAGCACGGCCTCGGGGCGGCCCAAGTCGACATCGCGGCCTTCGCCGGGAGCCGCCGCCTCGGCCCGCCGGGGAGCGGCGGCCGCGGTGTCGTGTCCGGGTTTCATCGCTGTCACCTCCGTATGTCGTCGCGTGAACACGGCATCCGTACGGCGCCGGGCCGCTTATCCGCCGCCCAAGAGCTTGGGAAACACCGTGACCAGTCCGTATCCCAGCCCGGCCAGGATCAACAGGACCGTCACGGTGACGATGGCAATGTTCCCCCACCGTCCGCTGGCGTGCTCACCCATGATCTCGCGATCGTTGCACAGGAGCACCAGAAACAGCAGCGCGGGCGGCATCGCGAGCACCGCGATGACATTGACGATGAGCACGATGTAGGTGAGGGGCGCGTTGGGAACCAACACCAGCGCCCCGGCGGCAAAGGCCGAGACGAGCAGGATGCCGTAGAACGACCATCCCTCCCAGAGGGGCCGGTTGAGGCTGTGCGGGCGATGAAAGACTTCGCCAAAGGCGTAGGCGGATGACGTGGAGATGGTCATCGCCGCGAGCAGGCCCGCCTCGAAGATTCCCAGCGCAAAACAGGTGGCACCGGCCCGCCCGACCCACGGCTGCAGCGCCTGGGCGAACTGCGCCGCCTGGTAATCCTCCGTCTTGATGCCGTGCGCGAGCAGCGGCGCGGTCGCCACCAGGGCGGCGATGCCAAAGGTCGCCGCGAGGACCGTCCCGATCATCGTATCCGTCCGCCCGGCGCGAATGTCGCGCGGCTGCAGACCTTTGTCGACGACGGCGCTCTGCTGAAAGAAAAGCATCCAGGGCGTCACCGTCGCGCCGATGTTGGACATGAGGAGCAGCATCACGTCCGGCTTGAAGAGGCCGCCGTTGGGGAACGGGGACCACGTGAGAAAGGCGCGGCCGATCGCTCCCCACTGTGGGTGGGCATAGAGGGCGGCCGGTATGAACAGCGCGTTGAACGCCGCGAGCGCCAACGTGATGCGCTCCCAGGTCCAATAGCGGTGCGTGAGAATCACCCCAAACACGAGGAGCATCGAGCCGCCGACGGCCACGACCGGAGGAACGCCGAAGAAGCTGAGCCCGGCGCGGATCCCAATGAACTCCGTCACCAGGGTGAGGAAGTTGCCGACGATCAGGTCGCCCATCGCGAAGCGGCCCCAGAATGTTCCGAAGCGGTCGAAGATCAACTCGGCGTGCCCGCGGTGCGTCACCGCGCCGAGCCGTACGGTCATCTCCTGGATCACGAAGCCCATCAGAAACGTGACGAGGATGAACGGCACAAAAAACCCGACCCCGTACTGCGCGCCGGTAGCCGCGTAGGACAGCATGCTGGGCGCGTCGTTCTCGCCCAGGAACACCAATATCCCCGGCCCGACGAGGAGCCAGAGCGGCCATAACCGCCGGAGGAGAGACGCTCGGGCACTCCCGGCCCGCGCCCGTTCCACCGCAAGGCGATCCCGAGCCCGGTCCACGTCCTCATGAGTAATCTCGCCCGGCCGGGCTCCCTCGGGGAAGCCTTCCCGGAGACCTCCCCGGGGCGTCGTGACCGCCGACGCCATCGGCGCCCGGAGATGTTCGACCCGTCCTTCCATCGCGGACCTCCCTGGCAGGTTGGACCGATTCGCTGCGACTTCGTGAACCTGAATCGGCGAACTCGGCTATTGAACGCGCACGCTCTCGCTCAGCGAATGCGATAGGATCAACCGGCGCCCCTCGATCTCGACCTCGCAGCCGTTGCGCCGGCGGGCAAGCACCTTGAGCACTACGCCCGGCAGCACCCCGAGGCGGGCCAGCTGCCGGAGCATCGCTGGACTCTGGTCGCTGACGTGCGCGACGACGCCCTCCGTTCCCGGCGCCAGCGCCTCGAGCTTCGGATACCGGACGTCGCGCATCGAGCCGTCCGTCGAGGGTATCGGGTCCCCGTGAGGATCCTGGTGGGGGTCGCCGAGGGCGGTCGCCATGCGCGCCTCGACTTCCTCGGACAGCACGTGCTCCATCCGCTCGGCCTCGCCGTGCACCTGCTCGAGCGGCACGCCGAGGTGCTGCGCCAGGTAGAGCTCGATGAGCCGGTGGTGGCGGATGATCTCGAGCGCGATCCGCTCGCCCGCGGACGTGAGCACGAACCCCTGGTACCGCGAGTACGCAACCAGCCGGAGCCGCGCCAGGCGCTTGATCATGTTGGTGGCGGACGCCGCCGACACGTCCAGGCGCTCGGCGATTTCCGACGTGGCGACGGCGTCGCGGCCTTGCTGCAGCTTGTAGATCGCCTTCAGGTAGTCTTGCATGACGCCGGTGATCGCGGGCACGGCGGCGACCTCCACATGCTCAATTAAAATAATTTAGTGCAGGCTAAAACCGACAGCCTTGAGTGTATTGGGGCGCGCCGGCGGTGTCAAGGGAGGCGGGTTGTTTGCCCTATCGGGGGGGGTGGGCAAATACAATTGATGACCACTACGATCCCGCCGGTATCCGACCGTCGCGCCTGAGCCGGCCCACCCGACGGGTCACAGGCGCTCGTCGAGGAGTGCCGTGGACCCGGCGAGAACGTTGAGTCCCATGGCCTCCGCGCTCCGCAAACCTCGACGGCTCAGCTCCGGCGACACAATCGGCCTCGTGTCACCGTCGGGGCCCACGCGGCCGGGCGGCGGCGGGTCAACCCCGGAAAGCGTCGATCGGACCAGACAACGGCTCCACGACGTCGGGTTTCGCACCGTCGTCGCCCCGCACGCCTTCGATGCCCGCGGCTATCTCGCCGGCACCGATGCCGATCGCGCGGCCGATCTGCAGGCGATGCTGGTGAACCCGGCCGTGCACGGCGTGCTCTGCATCCGCGGCGGCTACGGGGCGCACCGCCTCCTCGACCGGCTCGACTACGGCGCGATCCGCCGCCGTCCCAAGGTCTTCATCGGATACAGCGACATCACGGCCCTTCACCTCGCCCTGCACACGCAGTGCGGCTTCGTGACGTTTCACGGCCCGATGGCGGGCGCCCTCGCGCAGCCCGATCCGCACGATTACCTCGAACTGCTGCGCGCGGTTACCGGCACGGAGCCGCTCGGCCGGCTCGTTAACCCGCCGGGCGCGCCCGCGATCGAAACACTCGTGCCCGGGACCGCCGAAGGACCGCTGGTCGGCGGCAACGCCGCCCTGCTCACGGGGCTTCTCGGCACGCGCTTCGTGCCGGAGGCGGAGGCGTTTCGGGGCCGGATCCTCTTTCTCGAAGACCTGGGCGACAAGCTCTACCGGCTCGATCGCAAGCTCGCGCACCTACAGTTGACGGGCATCCTGGACGCTGTGGCGGGGATCGTCATCGGGGAATGCCGGTACTCGCCGGAGCCGGAGGACACGCTGTCGCTTCGGCACATTCTCGAGGATCACATTGTCCCGCTCGGCAAGCCGGCGATCTACGGGCTCGCCTGCGGGCACGGCGCCTATCACCTGACGCTTCCGATCGGCGTCCGCGCGCGGCTCGATGCCACCGAGCGCAGCCTCTCGATTGATGAGGCCGGGGTAGAAGCTTAAACGCCACCGTCCATCGATTGACCCCCCCGCATCGTCACGTCGCTTAACACAGATCGACCAGGTCGCGGAGCCGAGCGCGCCGTCGTTTGCCTCCGTCGACGATTTCGAAAAATTCGTCAAACGTACCGTCGAGCGCGTCGAGAAGGCGCTGGCGGGTCTTTGGACCCGGGTGGGTGCGCCCGGCCAGAATGTCGGACAGGTGCGTACGGTGCATCCCCATCTTTTGGGCCAGCGCGGTCTTGGTCAGATTGCGCCGCGCGATCGCGGCTTCCAGCGCGCCGTGCCTCAGGCGGACTCTCATCGAAACGATCCCATGTTCAGGCTAACTCGATATTGCCATTTTGTCAATAAACAATTTCACCACCCGCCGATAGTGTCTGTGTTGTGTCTTGCTCACTTCTGAAGAGTGTGGTAAGTTCGTCGTGACGTTTCGTCAAAGGCGTGATCCCGTGGGCTTCTATCAGCGAATCGGCGCCCGTCTCCGTACCTTTCGGCTGCGGGCCGGCCTCTCGCAGGCCGCGCTCGGCGCCCGCCTGGGACTCACGGCCGGCGCGATCAACCGCTACGAGATGGGCCACCGCCGGGTGCCGCTCGAGGACGTCCCGCGGATCGCGTCGATTCTCGGCGTCGCGCCCGTGACGCTGCTCGGCGCAGAAGCGGCGGGGGGCCGGCGCAGCCGATCGGCGGATCGCGCGGACCGCGTCCGGGAAGGATCCCCGGTATACGGAGGGCGCGGCGTCCGGCCGGACGCCGCGGCGCGCGCCTACGCGAAGTCGCTGACGCCGGCGCGGCTGCGCGCGCTTGCCAAGCGGGCGGGCGTCGAGCTCCGCTTTGAACCGCCCGCGCTCCGCCGCTACGCGGAACTGATCGCCGAGGACTTCGCGCGACGTACCGGCCGGAGGTAGGATTGCCGGTACCGAAGGGAGCACCGTGAACGAGCCCAGGAAACCACGGCTTCATCCGCTCGCGAGAAAGGCGCTCGCCGCGCTCGAACCCTACGTGCCCGGGCGCTCCGCGGAGGACGTGCGGAAGCAGTACGGGCTCACCAGTATCGCGAAGCTGGGCAGCAACGAGAATCCGCTCGGCGTCTCGCCGCGCATTCGGGACGCTCTGCTGGCGGCGATCGACGGCGTGCATCACTATCCGGACCCGACGTGCGCGGCCCTGCGACGGCGCGTCGCGGCGCGCTTTGCGGTCACGCCCGACCGCGTCTGCGTCGCGAACGGCGTCGACAACGTGCTCACCTGCCTCGGACTCGCGTTCCTCGACACGGGGGACCGCTGCGTGGTGGGCGCGCCGACGTACACGGCGTATGCATCGCTCGCGCTGATGCTCAACGCCGTGCCCGTAGAGGTGCCGGTGCGCGAGTGGCGCCTGGACCTCCCGCGAATGGCCGGCGCGGCGGGGGACGCCAAGATGGTCATCGTCTGCAACCCCAACAACCCGACCGGCACGATCGTCACGCACGAGGAGGTCGAGGGGTTTCTCGGCAGCCTCCCGCCCACGACCCTCGCCGTGCTGGACGAGGCGTACGCCGAGTTCGCCGGCGATCCGGCGTTTCCGGACGCCGCCGCCCTGCTCGGCCGGTATCCCAATCTCGTCGTCCTGCGCACGTTCTCCAAGATCTACGGCCTGGCCGGACTGCGCGTGGGATATGCGGTCGCGGCCCCGGACGTCATCGCCTGCTTCAACGAGGTCCGCGAGCCGTTTCCGGTAGACCGGGTGGCCCAGGCCGCGGCCGAGGCGACGCTCGACGACGAGGCGTACGTTCGCGCCGCCTACGAGAACAACCGGACCGGACGCGCCTGGCTGGCCGCCTCACTCGCGGACCTGGGGCTGCGCAGCATTCCGAGCCAGGCCAACTTCGTGCTGGTCGACCTCGGCCGCCCGGCGGACGAGGTCGCCCGGCAGCTCCTGCCGCACGGCGTGATCATCCGGCCCGGCGCGATATGGCGGCTCCCGACGTGGGCGCGCATCACGGTCGGCACCGCCGACGAGAACCGCCGCGTGATCGACGCCCTCAAGACCGTGCTCGGCGCGCCATGACCCCGTCGTCGCGGGGCGGTACGGGCGGACCGCGTCCCGTCCGCGCGCCGCGAGGCACCACGCTCTCCTGCAAAGGCTGGCCGCAGGAAGCGGCGCTGCGGATGCTGATGAACAACCTCGATCCGGAGGTCGCCGAGAAGCCGGACGAGCTGATCGTCTACGGCGGCACCGGGCGGGCGGCCCGGTCCTGGGCGGCCTTCGACGGCATCGCCGGGGCGCTGCGCGCGCTCGAGGGCGACGAGACCCTGCTCGTGCAGTCCGGCAAGCCGGTGGGCGTCTTCCGTTCGCATCCCGACGCGCCGCGCGTCCTGATTACGAACGCCATGCTGGTCCCGGCCTGGGCGACGTGGGATGAATTCCGGCGTCTCGAGGCGCTCGGCCTCACGATGTACGGGCAGATGACGGCCGGCTCGTGGATCTACATCGGCACCCAAGGCATCATCCAGGGGACGTACGAGACGTTCGCGGCGCTCGCGCGGCGGCACTTCGGCGGCAGCCTGCGCGGCCGTCTCGTGCTGACCGCGGGGCTCGGGGGCATGGGCGGCGCCCAGCCGCTCGCGGTCACGATGAACGAAGGCGTGGCGCTGGTCGTGGAAGCCGACCCGGCCCGCATCGACCGGCGGGCGCAGGCCGGCTGGGTGGACGAGTCGACGCAGAGCCTGGACGCGGCCCTGCACCTCGCCGAACAGGCGGTCCGCGATCGGCGGCCCCGGTCGATCGCCCTGCTCGGCAACGCGGCGGGCCTCTTCGGCGAGATCCTCGGGCGGGGCGTCCCCGTTGACGTCGTCACCGATCAGACCTCCGCCCACGACCTCCTCGGCGGCTACATCCCGGACGGCCTCAACGCGGCCGCCGCGGCGGAGCTGCGCCGTACCGACCCTGACGGCTATGTCGCCAAGGCGGAGAGATCCGTCGCCCGCCACGTCGAGGCGATGCTGGAGTTCCAGCGCCGCGGCGCGGTCGTCTTCGACTACGGCAACAACATCCGCGCGCAGGCGCAGCACGCCGGCGTGGACGGCGCGTTCGGGTTTCCGGGGTTCGTACCGGCGTACGTCCGCCCGCTGTTCTGCGAAGGACGCGGGCCGTTCCGGTGGGTCGCCCTCTCCGGCGACCCGGAGGACATCCGCAAAACCGACGACCTCGTCCTTCGGCTCTTTCCCGAGCAGGAGACGCTGACGCGATGGATCCGGCTCGCCGGCGAGCGGGTGCCCTTCCAAGGCCTGCCGGCGCGGGTCTGCTGGCTGGGGTACGGCGAGCGCGCCCGGTTCGGGCTGGCGATCAATGAGATGGTCGCGCGGGGCGCGCTCCGCGCGCCGATCGTGATCGGCCGCGATCACCTCGACACCGGATCGGTCGCCTCACCCTACCGGGAAACGGAAGGAATGGCCGACGGCAGCGACGCGATCGCCGACTGGCCGATCCTAAACGCCCTCCTCAACGCGGCCGGCGGCGCCACCTGGGTGTCGGTGCACCACGGCGGCGGCGTCGGCATCGGGTATTCGATCCATGCGGGCATGGTCATCGTCGCCGACGGCACTCCGGACGCCGCGCGCCGGCTCGAGCGCGTCCTGACCACGGATCCCGGGATCGGCATCGTGCGGCACGCGGACGCGGGGTACGCGGAAGCCCGGGAAGCGGCCCGCCGGCACGGCATCGTCCGGCCGATGGAAGGAGGGACGACGTGATCCCGTTAGGCGACGTATCCCGCCGCCCGCTGCGTTTCCCCATCCTCACGCTGACGCTGATCCTCGTCAACGGCTTCGTCTTTTTGCTCGAGTTGGCCAACGGCGAGGCGTTCGTGACGACGTGGGCGCTCGTGCCCGCGGACTTCGTCGCCGGCCGCCACTGGATCACGGTCTTCACGTCGATGTTCCTGCACGGCAGTTGGTCGCACATCCTGGGCAACATGCTGTTCCTGTGGGTCTTCGGGCCGGAAATCGAAGACGCGATGAACCCGGGACGGTACCTGGCGTTCTACCTCGCCGGCGGGGTGGTGGCGAACCTGGCCCAGATAGCGCTCGGCCCGGGCTCGACCGTCCCGACGCTGGGCGCGAGCGGCGCGATCGCCGCCGTGATGGGAGCGTTCCTGATTACCTATCCGCGCGACAAGATCCGCACGCTGCTGCTGGTTGGGTTTTTCGTCACCGTGACGTTCGTCCCGGCGTTCCTGTTGATCGGGCTGTGGTTCCTGCTGCAGCTGGTCAGCATCGGCGCCGTAACGAGCGCGCAGACCGGCGCCCAGGCCGGAGGCGTGGCCTACGCGGCGCACGTAGGCGGGATCCTGTTCGGCGCGATCACCGCGCGGCTCTTCGAGGAGCCGGCGGACCTACGGTAGCGGGCGATTCAGCGACATCACCGACAGTAACTCAAACAGCACGTTCGCGGCCAGCATCGACGTGATCCCGCTCTGGTCGTACGGCGGCGATACCTCCACGATGTCGAACGCGATGACGTCGAGGCCGGCGAGGCCGCGGAGGAGCGCGAGCGCCTGCGCGCTCGTCAAGCCGCCGACCTCCGGCGTGCCGGTGCCCGGGGCGAACGCCGGGTCGACGGAATCGATGTCGAACGAGACGTACACCGGGCGGCCGCGCACGCGGTCGAGGTGCCGGAGGGCCGCGTCGATGCCGTCGCGGTGGATGGCCTCGGCGCGCACCACTGTGACGCCGTGCCGCTCGCCGAAGGCGAAATCGTCCTCGTCGTACACGGGGCCCCGGATGCCGAACTGGACCGCCGCCTTCCCGTCGAAGAGGCCTTCCTCGTGGGCCCGGCGGAACGGCGTGCCGTGGAAGTACCGGTTGCCGAAGTACTCCTCCCACATGTCCTGGTGGCTGTCGAAGTGCACGAGGGCGAACGGCCCGCGCGCCTTCGCCACCGCGCGCATGATCGGCAGCGTGAGCGAGTGGTCGCCCCCGACGCACGCCGGCGCGGCGCCCGCGGCGAGGATGCCGCCGACCGCCGCCTCGACGCGCCCGTAGGTGTCGAGGATGTCCATCGGGTTCGTATCGACGTCGCCGCAGTCGGCGATCCGCAGGCGCCGGAACGGCGAGGTCCGCAGCACCGGATTGTACGGGCGGATGAGCAGGGAGTTGTTGCGCACCTCTTTCGGCCCGAACCGCGCGCCCGACCGGAAGCTCACGCCGCCGTCGAAGGGGATGCCGAGGATCGCCACGTCGAGCCCCGCGGGGTCGGGCTGGTACGGCAGACGCATGAATGTGGAGAGCTGCGCGAACCGCGGCGAGCGGAACGCGTTCGGCGGCTCGAACCGCTGCGCCGTCACCGAGCCCCTCCGTCCCGGCGGTAGCCGCCCTGCCCCGACAGTCCCGTCTCCAGCCCCATCGTCCGCTCGGCTTCCTCCCTGATGATGTGAAGGACGCGGCGCTTCGCCTCGACGAACCCCGGCGACATCGTGATGTCGAGCGTCCGCGGGCGCGGCAGATCGAGCCGCACTTCGTCGCGGAACCGGCCGGGCCGCGCCGTCATCACGTACACCCGGTCCCCGAGAAACAGCGCCTCGTCGATGTCGTGGGTCACGAAGAGAATCGTCTTCGGCGTCTTCTGCCAGATGTCAAGCAGCAGCTCCTGCATGAACACGCGCGTCTGCGCGTCCAGCGCCCCGAACGGCTCGTCCATCAGCAGCACCTCGGGGTCGTTCGCGAGCGCGCGCGCGATCGCCACCCGCTGCATCATCCCGCCCGACAGTTCCTTCGGGTAGGCGTGCTCGAACCCGGCGAGTCCGACCATCTGAATGAACCGGGCCGCGACCTCCCGGCAATACGCCGCGTCGCGGCCGCGGATGCGCGGCCCGAACTCCACGTTGCCCCGCACCGTGAGCCACGGGAAGAGGGTGTACGACTGGAACACCATCCCGCGGTCGGCCCCGGGCACGGCGACGGCGCGCCCGTCCAGCCGGATCTCACCGGTCGTCGGCCGCACGAGCCCGGCGACGAGCCGGAGCAGCGTGCTCTTGCCGCAGCCGCTCGGCCCGACGATGCTGACGATCTCGCGATCCGCGACGTCGAGCGACAGGCGGTCGATCGCGGTGATCTCGGCGCCGCCCCGCGCCCGGAACGCCACGCTGATGTCGCGCAGCGACAGCTTGAGGCCGGCTACGCTTTGGGCGACCACGGCAGCAGGCGGCGGTGGAGCCATTTGAACAGGAGGTCGAACCCCAATCCGAGCCCGCCGATGGTAAAGAGCCCGACGAAGATGCGGTCGGTGAAGAGCCCGCGCATCGAGTTGAGGATCAGGTAGCCGAGGCCGCGGTCCGCCGAGACGAGCTCGGCGACCACGAGGTACGTCCAGGCCCAGCCCATCGTGATCCGCAGGGTGTCCATGACGCCGGGCAGGGTCGCCGGCAGCAGCACCCGGCGGATCACCTGTCCCCGCGAGGCGCCGAGCGTGTACGACACATCGATCTGCTCGCGCGGCACGTGCGCCGCGACGTCGGCCACGAGCAGCACCAGCTGAAAGAACGTGCCGATGAAGATCACCGCGATCTTCTCCTCGGTCCCGATGCCGATGTAGAGGATCAAGAGCGGGATCAGGGCGCTCACCGGCAGGTAGCGGACGAAGTCGATCACCGGCTCGATCAGCGCCTCGACCGCCTTGAAGGACCCCATCAGGATACCCGTCGGCACGCCGGTCACCACCGCGAGCGCCCAGCCGGTCACGATCACGTACAGGCTCGCGCCGGCGTTTTGCGCCAGGCTGCCGTCGCCGATCATCTCCGCCGCGGACTTGACGATGGCGGTCGGCGACGGCAGGAACAGCGACTCGACGAAGCCGCCGTACGTCAACACGCACCACAGCACGAGCAGCCCGCTGGCGCTCGCGATCAGGATGCCGAGATAGGTCCGGCGGGGAATCGCTTCCTGCGGCCGCAGGTATTCCGCAAGCCCGCGAAGACCGGCGCGGCGGACGATGGGACGGGGCTGCGCGACGGTCATCGGCCCGACGGCTTAGAAAGGCCGGGGACGCGGCCGGGCCTGCGGCCCGGCCGCGTCCCCGGGTCCTTTACTTCGCGAGAACGAACGAGTTGTTGACGAGATCGCCCGCGGACTCTTTGCTCTGGATCTTCCCGAGCGAGCTCCAGATGTCGATCGCGTTCTGCGCGGTCACGTAGATCTGGCCGCCCGGCGACATGTACTCGCGGTTGATCGCCTCGTCATAGTAGCGCAC
>DASYXS010000106.1:0-4983 GCA_035934535.1 bacterium | reverse complement strand
TCGAGGAACGCGAGCGCGCCGAGCAGGCCGGCCGGGCATTGACCGTGCTGCGCGAACAGGCCGCGGCGGCGGCGGCGGCGGTCCACCGGAATCTCGGGGCGCTGGGCGTGGCATCGGTCGAGACGGCGGCGGCTCAGGCCGCCGCCGCGCGCGCCGCGCGCGACCGCCGGCAGGCCGCTGCCCGGCTGCTCGAAGGGCTGCTTGACGGACAGTCGAGGGACGGGATCGCCGAATCGCACCACCAGGTGCTGACGGAACTCGCCGCGGTGCAGGCGCAGCGCGAGGATCCCGACCTTGGACTCCGGCGGCTGGACGCGGCGGCGTTCCAGCGGCTCCAACTCGACGCCCAGCACCGCCGGCAGGCGCTCGATCAGGAGAAGGCGGCCGTGCAGCGTCTCGAGGGCCGCCTCGCCGGGCGATCGCCCCACGAGGCGCTGGCGCGGGTCGAGGAGGAGCTCGCCGACACGGAAGGCCGTCTCGCGCGGCAGCAGCGGCAGGTCGAGGTGCTCCGACTCACGCACGATGTCCTGGACAGCGCGCACCGGGCGACCATCGTGCCGGGGCGCGCCCGTCTCGAGGAACTGGCAAGCGGCTACCTGCGCCGGCTCTCGGACGGCGCCTACGATCGGATCGCGGTGGACGAGCAGACGCTGGCGCCGCGGGTGTGGGTGGGCTCGCCGAAGGAGTGGGCGGAGGTCTCGGCGCGCGAGATCGGCAGCGGCGGGGTGGACCAGTGTTACCTCGCGCTGCGGCTGGGCCTCGCGGATCTCCTGGCCGACGGCCGGCGGCCGCCGCTCTTTCTCGACGATCCGTTCCTCGCGTACGACGACGACCGTCAGGCCTCGGCGATGGCCTTTCTGCGCGGCCTCGCCCGGGACCGGCAGATCTTCCTGTTCACGTGCCGCACGACATACGACGGCTATGCCGACCACATCGTGGTGCTCGGCGGGCGCGCACCGTCACCCTCCCCGGCACGGTCGTCCGCCCCGACCGGATTCGCCGGCTCCTAGCGCGCGCTCCGGGCGAGGAGCCGCACGTCCGTCAATAGGTCTTTGGGATCGAAGTTGGCGGGGAGGAAGACCCGCACTTGACCCTGGGGATCGATGACGTAGAGGATCGTCGTGTGGCTGACCCCGTGGGCCGCCGCGTCGCTGGCCGAGGGTCCTTCCTTGGAGTCGCTCGCGACGAAGTAGTGCGCCCAGACCCGTCGCAGCTGCGCCCGCGTGCCGCGGACGTACGTGAGCACGCCCGTCACGTGGTGCGCGTTCAGAAACTCGCGCACGGCGTCGGGCGTGTCGCCGGCCGGATCGACGCTGACGGCGACAAACGCCACCCGGCCGGCGAGCGGCCCGAGCTGCGCGTGCACCTTGTTGATTTGGTCGGCAACCAGCGGGCAGTAGTCCGGGCAGTGCGCGTACAAGAACGTGAGCGCGACGACCTTCCCGCGCATCGACGCCAGCGACACCATCCGGCCGTCCGCGTCGGGCAGCTCGAAGTCGTAGGCCCGCACGGGCAGAGTGAGCACCGCGCCCTCGAGTGGCGGCGCCGACCGGCTTCGCAACCAGAGGCCGGCCCCGGCAAGCAGGATGACAATCAGCGCGGCCGCGATCCACAACCACCGCCGGCCCGCGCCCAGTCCTCGAGTCATCGCGTCTCCTCCACGATCCTTCTCCTCCACTATACTCCCATATCCCTATACACCCGCGGCGCCGCGGCAGATCGCCGCGCGCCAAGACATTCCGGCCCGCCGGCCCGGCCCCGGACGTCCCGGTCCCGCCGGGGTTGACCCCCCGGCCGGGCGAGGGCTACAATAGATTGAAATTATAACGCACCGACGCTCAGCAATCGTGCCTTTTTTGACGGTCCATCGTTAGGCGATCGCACCGGCGCACGAGATCATCGGTCCCCGGCGGGACCGGGATGGAGGTCTCACAGGCCAGCAGCGACGCACGACGCAACACCAAGAGGGGGTGACCACCACGAGCACGGTCCAGTACCTTGTGGCCGGCGTGATCGGGTTGGCGGGCTTCCTCCTTGGGTACCTTCTGCGGAAGTACGCCGGCGAGGCCAAGATCGGCGGCGCTGAAGAGGCCGCCCGGCGGATTCTCGACGAGGCCAAGACAGCCGCGCAACGGGAGGCGGAGAGCAGACAGCGAGAAGCGCTCCTGGAAGCCAGGGATGAGGCGTTCCGCATCAAGCGGGATGCCGAACGGGAGATTCGGGAGCAGCGCGCCGAGCTGCAACGTCTTGAGCGGCGTGTCGTCCAGCGTGAGGAGACGCTGGATCGTAAGTTGGAGACGCTCGAGAAGCGCGATCAGGCCCTCGCACAGCGCGAGCAGGAGGTTTCCAGGGTCCGGGAAGACGTTCAGGAACTGCACGACGCCCAGCGGCGCGAGCTCGAACGGGTCGGCGCGCTCACGCTGGAGCAGGCCAAACAGGAACTGCTGCAGCGGGCGGAAGGCGAGATCCGGCACGAAGTCGCGCAGACCGCGCGAAAGATCGAAGCGGAGGCCCGCGAAAACGCGGACCGGCGGGCGCGGGAGGTCGTGGCGCTCGCCATTCAGCGCTGCGCCGCGGACCATACCGCGGAGGTCACCGTGTCGGTGATCCCGCTGCCGAACGAAGAGATGAAGGGGCGGATCATCGGCCGCGAAGGCCGCAACATCCGCGCCTTGGAGAGCCTGACGGGCGTCGACTTCATCATCGACGACACGCCCGAGTCGGTGACGTTGTCGTCGTTCGATCCGATCCGCCGCGAGATCGCCAAGGTCGCGCTCGAGAAGCTCCTCGCCGACGGCCGTATACACCCCGCCCGCATCGAGGAGATGGTCGAGAAGGCCCAGCGCGACCTCGACACGCGGATTCGGGAAGCCGGCGAGCGCGCCGTCTTCGAGGCCGGAGTCCACGGCCTGCACCCCGAGGAGATCAAGCTGCTGGGCCGGCTCAACTTCCGGTTCAGCTACGGGCAAAATCTGCTGCAGCACTCGATCGAAGTCGCGCTCCTCGCGGGCCTCATGGCGACGCAGCTCGACGCGGATCCCGAGCTGGCGCGCCGGGCCGGGATGCTGCACGACATCGGCAAGGCGCTGACGCACGAGATCGAGGGCACGCACAGCGACATCGGCATGGACGTGGCGCGCCGGTACCACGAGTCGCCGGAGGTGCTCAACGCGATCGCCTACCATCACGGGGACGCGGAGGCGACGTGCGTCGAGGCGGTCCTGGTGGCCGCGGCGGACGCGATCTCCGCCTCCCGGCCGGGCGCGCGCAAGGAGACCGTGGAGATGTACGTCAAGCGGCTCGAGAACCTCGAGCGCATCGCGACGTCCTTTACCGGCGTCGACCGCGCCTACGCCATCCAAGCCGGGCGGGAGATCCGGGTGCTCGTCCGGCCTCAGGAGATCGACGACCCCGCCGCGGCGCTGCTCGCGCGGGAGATGGCGAAGAAGATCGAGGAAGAGCTGGAGTACCCCGGGCAGATCAAGGTGACGGTCTTGCGCGAGACGCGCGCCATCGAGTACGCGAAGTAGCGGCGCGGTCTCTGGGTCGGCGGCGTGAGCCGGAACCGCGCATGAACCTCTTGTTTATCGGGGACGTCGTGGGACGTCCGGGGCGCCGGGCGGTCGCCCAATGGCTGCCCGCGCTCCGGCGCGAACTCCGGGCCGATTTTGTCATCGCAAACGGCGAGAACTCGGCCGGCGGGTTCGGGGTCACGCCGGAGACGTTCAACGATCTCACCGCCGCCGGGGCGGACGTCGTCACCGGCGGCAACCATATCTGGCACACCCGCGAAGCGCCCGCCCTCCTCGACGGGGAGCCGCGGCTCCTCCGGCCGGCGAACTATCCTCCCGGGGCGCCGGGGCGCGGGACGGGCGTCTTCGTCGCCGCCGGCGGAACGCGCGTCGCGGTGCTCAACCTCGAAGGCCGCGCCTTCATGCAGCCGCTGCTCTCGCCGTTCGACTACGCCCGCGAGGAGGCCGCGCGGCTGCGCGCGGAGACGCGCGTGATCTTCGTCGACATGCACGCGGAGGCCACGTCGGAGAAGGCGGCCCTGGCCTGGTATCTCGACGGCCGCGTCTCCGCGGTTGTCGGCACGCATACCCATGTCCAGACGGCGGACGAGCGCGTGCTGCCGGGCGGCACGGCGTTCATCACCGACGCCGGCATGACCGGGCCGCGCGATTCCATCATCGGAATGAGCCGCGAAAGCGTGCTGCCGCGGTTTCTCACGCTGCTGCCGGCGCGGTTCGAGGTCGCGACGGGCCCGGTGCAGTTGAACGGCGTCTTCATCGAGATCGACGCCGAGACCGGGCGCGCGACGGCGATCCGCCGTGTGAACCGCGTCGAGGAACCGCACGACGCTAAGTCGTAGGACTCACGTACGTACGTTCGCCGTGGGGGAGGGATTGTGAACAGGACTCTCGAATCAGCAGGCTTCGCCAGCCCCATCGTCGCGCCACAGTCGACGCTCTCCCTCGAGGAGGCTCGAAGCATGGAAATGCTGAAGGTCGTTGCGAAGTCTACGACTACCGCCGACGTGCTCAAGGTCGCCGCTAAGTCGAATCCAACCGCCGTCGCGGGCGCGCTGGCCGGGGTCGTGCGCGAGCGGGGGACCGCGGAGCTGCAGGCGATCGGCGCGGCCGCGATCAACCAGGCGATCAAGGCCATCGCCATCGCGCGCGGCTACGTCGCGCCGAGCGGACTCGACCTCGTCTGCGTCCCGGCGTTCGCGGATGTCCAGATCGACGGGCAGGACCGCACCGCGATCAAGCTCATCGTATCGCCCAGGTAGGCGCCCTCGTTCTGAAGGTCGATCTCCACACCCACAGCACCGCGTCCGACGGGCTGCTGACGCCGGCGCGTCTCGTGGTCACGGCGCGCGAGCACGGCGTGGGGACGCTGGCTCTCACCGACCACGATACGACCGCCGGGCTGGAGGAAGCGCTCGCGGAGGGCCGGCGCATTCACATCGACGTGATTCCC
>DASYXS010000081.1:0-2865 GCA_035934535.1 bacterium | reverse complement strand
CCCGTACGCGCCCACGGTCGGACCGTGGAGGTACGATTCCGGCAGCATGCGGCCGTTCACGTACACGTGGTCGGCGCGGATCTCCACGCGCTGCCCGCCGACGGCCACCACCCGCTTGATGTAGTTTCGCGACGGATCGGTCGGCGGCTTGAGGACGACGATCTCCCCCGGATGCGGCGGCCGGAAGCGGTAGATGAACTTGTTCACCAGCACGCGGTCGCGCGGCAGCAGGTTCGGCTCCATGGAGTACTGCTCGACCTGGAAGGCCTGGGCGACCGAGATCATGATGACCTGAGCGAGCACAAACGCGACGATCAGCGTCCTCAGAAAATCGAAGACCGCCCGCCGCGCATCGCGGACGTTCATTCGGTACCCTCCGGGGGAGGTTATCGGCCGGACGAACACCGTGGCGGAGGGGGTGGGATTTGAACCCACGAGGCGGTTTCCCGCCTACACGCTCTCCAGGCGTGCCGATTCGGCCGGGCTCTCGCACCCCTCCGAGCGTTCCCCATTATAACACGCGCCCGGGCGCGCACACGCGAGAGGCCGGGCGCCTCCGCCGTCTTCCGGGCGCGGCCGCCGCGGGAACTCGCCCTTTGGTCTCTACGTCGCCCGCGACGCCGCCTTGAGCACCGCGCGCTTCGTGTACACCGACGCGAGGTGGGCGCGGAACTCGCTCGACGCGTACAGATCCGCCTGCACGTCGACGCCGTCGGCCGCGCGGGCCGCGGCCGCCGCCACGGTCTGCTCGTCGAGGGTCTTGCCCCGCAGTGCCTGCTCGACGGCGGACGCGCGGTAGGCCTTGCCCGCCACCCCGTTCAGGCCGATCGCCGCCTGTTGCACCTTGCCGCCGCTCATCTGCAGCACGACGGCGACGCCCACGACCGCGTACCCGCTGGCCGGATGCGGGTGCTTCAGGTACGCCGCCGCCTTCCCGGTCACGGGCACGCGGATCTCCGTGATGATCTCGTTCGGCGCGAGCGCCGTGGTCAGCATCTCCACGAAGAAGTCGCGCGCCGGAATGGTCCGCGTCCCCTTGGGGCCGGCGGCGACGATCTCCGCCTCGAGGGCGAGAATCGCGCCGGGATAGTCCGCCGCCGGATCCGCGTGCGCGAGGCTGCCGCCGATCGTCCCGCGGTTCCGGACCTGCATGTCGCCGATGACCGACGCCGTCTCCGGCAGCAGCGGACACCGCGTCCGCAGCACATCGCTCTCCTCGACGGCGTCGTGCGTCGCGAGCGCGCCGATCGCGATCGTCGAGCCGCGGACCTCGATCTTGTCCAGTCCGGGAATCCGTCCGATGTCCACGACCACTTTCGGCTGCGCCAGCCGGAACTTCATGATCGGCAGCAGGCTGTGGCCGCCGGCCAGCACTTTCGCCTCGTCGCCGTGCCGTTCGAGCAGGCCGATCGCCTCCTGCACCGTCGACGGCGAGTGATACTCAAAGGGCGCGGGGATCATCCTGCGGTCACCTCCGGTTCTGATGGCGAAGCGAACTGTGCCGTTGATCCCGCCCGCAGCGGAATCATGAGGCGCTGCTCCTCGGCGCGTTCTTCGCGTTCTTGTGGATCGCGGCCCAGATGCGCTGCGGGGTCAGGGGCATGTCGAGATGGGTGACGCCGAAGGGGCGCAGCGCGTCCAGCACGGCGTTGACCACGGCGGGCGTGCTCGCGATTGTCCCGGTCTCGCCGACGCCCTTCACGCCGATCGGGTTGTGCGGCGAGGGCGTCTCGGTACGATCCGTCACGAACCGCGGGAACATACGGGCCCGGGGGACCGCGTACTCGGCCATCGATCCGGTCAGCAACTGGCCTTCCGGGCTGTAGGCCGCGGCTTCGTACAGCGCCTGGGCGATGCCCTGGACGAGGCCGCCGTGGACCTGCCCGTCGACGATCAGGGGATTGATCACCCGGCCGCAGTCGTCCACGGCGACGTACCGCCGCAGCTCCACCTCGCCGGTGTCCGCGTCCACCTTCACGACGGCGACGTGGGCGCCGAAGGGGAAGGTGAAGTTGGACGGATCGTAAAACGCGGAGGCCTCCAGCGACGGCTCGACGCCGGCGGGGAGGTTCCACGCGAGATACGCCTGGAGCGTCACCTCCTGAATCGTCTTCGCCCGGTCCGGGCTGCCGCGGACGTAGAAGCGGCCCTGGTCGAAGGCGAGGTCGGCTTCCGCCGCCTCCAGCATGTGGGCGGCGATCTTCGCCGCCTTGTCGCGGACCCTCCGCGCGGCCACCGCGATCGCCGCGCCCCCGACGACGGTCGTCCGGCTGCCGTACGTGCCCCAGCCCATCGCGATGGCCCCGGTGTCGCCGTGCACCACCTCGATGTCGTCGATCGGCAGCCCCAATTCGTCCGCCACCAACTGCGCGAACGTCGTCTCTTCTCCCTGGCCGTGGGGCGACGTCCCGGTAAACACGGTCGCCTTGCCGGTCGGATGCAGGCGCACCATCGCGCTCTCCCAGAGGCCGCCCTGGAAGCCCACCGCGCCGGCCACCGCCGACGGGCCGAGCCCGCAGATCTCGACGTACGTGCTGAGACCGATCCCGAGATACCGGCCGTCCTTCGGCCCCTGCTTCTGCACGCCGCGGAGCCGCGCGTACTCGACCCGCTCGAGCGCGCGGTCGAGCGCCGGCGCGTAGTTGCCGCTGTCGTACGCGAGTCCCTCCGCCGTCGTGTACGGGAACTTGTCGGGCGGAATGAAGTTCTTGCGTCGCACCTCGGCCGGGTCCATGCCGAGGCGGCCGGCCACGAGGTCGACCATCCGCTCGATCAGATAGGCCGCCTCGGGCCGCCCGGCCCCGCGGTAGGCGTCCACCGGCGTCGTGTTGGTGAACACCCCGACCACTTCGTACGCGAAGCTCG
>DASYXS010000057.1:0-2282 GCA_035934535.1 bacterium | reverse complement strand
ACGTGCGTCTCCGCCTTGCCGTACTGGTTGTCGCCCAGGACGATCGTCATGTGCCCTTGTAGGTGGAGTATCCGTATGCGGTCAGCAGCAGAGGTACGTGGAGGTGGTCGCCCTCGAAGCTGAACACGACGACGATCGACGGATAGAACGGGCTCAGGCCGGAGCGTTCGAAGTACGGCCGGGTGTCGAACTCGAGCCGGTACTCGCCGGACTCCAGCTCGTCCTCGGTGAGGCTCCGCACACGTCCGTCCGCGTCCGTCTCCGCCTCACCGACCGGTTTCCAGTCTCCGTCTGGCTCGCGCCGGTCGAGCCTGACCGCCAGACCGGCGGCCGGCGTGCCGCGCATGGTGTCGAGGACGTGGGTCGAGATGCTCATCCGGACAGCAGCTTGCCGAGGCGGATCTGGACGATCTTACGCAGCTCCCTTTTTGCTTCCTCCAGCTCGGTTGCCGGGTTGTTGTTCATGCGGCGGCGCAGCTCGCCCAGGATCTCGTCGCCGCTCCGACCGCTGGCCGCAATGAGAAAGACATGTCCGAACCGCTTTTCATAGTGCCGATTCTCGGCTGCCAGCGCGTCCAGCGTCTCGACCGAAGCTTGCAGAACGCGGCTCTGCTCGCGGGCGGACGAGTCCGGCGAGTGGCCGCCGCCTTCGCCGATTCGGGGATGCGCGGCGATCGCCTCGAGCCACTCCTGGTCGGTCAGATCGCCCGCGTTGATGTCGGCGGCGACCAGCAGGTCGTCTGGATCGCGATAGGGGCGGCCCGCCACAAGACGAGCGGCCCAGCGATGGTTCGGCAGGCACCCATGCAACTGGTCCTCGGCTTGCGCGGCGGGCAGGGCGTTGAACTGGGCTATGCCGCCGATGACCAGACCTTAACGTTTCAGCTCGATGGCTGAGGCGGGCCCGATCGGCAAGCGCCTGCGGCGGCTGGAGGACCCGCGGCTGCTCCGCGGCGAGGGCCGATTCGCCGACGACCTTCGGCCCGATGGATGCCTTCACGTCGCATTCCTGCGCAGCCCTGTCGCGAGCGGGCGGCTCGCCGACATCGAGACCGCCGGCGCGGGAACCGTCTTCACCGCCGGGGACATCGACGGCTCGTGCCGGCCGCTCGCCGTCCACCTCACCACGCCAGGCGCCCTGGCGCCTGAGCGGCCTCTCCTCGCCCGCGACCGCGTGCGGTTTGTGGGCGAGATCATCGCCGCGGTCGTTGCCGAGGATCGATACGCGGCCGCGGACGCCGTCGACCTGATTCGGGCCGAGATCGAGCCCCTCCCGGCCGTTGTTTCGCGCAGCGACGGGCCGCTCGTGCACGACTCGGTGCCGGACAACGTTTACTTCCTGGGCAAGCGCTCATACGGCGATACGGCCACCGCATTCGAGCGAGCTGACGCGGTGATCGAGTGCCGCGTCAAGCACCCGCGCGTCGCCGCCGCACCCATCGAGTGCAGGGGTGTGGTGGCGGCGCCAGATGGCGACGGCGTGACGGTGTGGACGTCGACCCAGGTGCCCCACCTGATCGCCGACGCAGTCGCTGAGTGCCTCGACATTCCACGCCCGCGCGTGCGTGTCGTCGCCACCGATGTCGGGGGCGGATTCGGCGGCAAGGCGCAGGTCTACCCCGAGGAGATCCTTCTGGCCTGGATCGCCCGACGGATAAACGGACCGGTCAAGTGGATCGAGACGCGCTCGGAACACATGCAGTCCGCGAGCCACGCGCGAGACCAGGAGATCGAGCTGTCCGCGGCCGTCCGCAAGGACGGACGCATCCTTGCGATCCGCGCGACGATCTATTCCTGCATCGGCGCCTACGGGGTTCGTCCGTTTGGCCCGCTGCTCGACCCGCTCGGGACCGCGAGCCTGATCCCCGGTCCGTACGACATCCGCGACTACGAGTACTCGACCTACGCGCTCGCGACCAACCAGAGCCCCGAAGGTCCGTACCGCGGCGTGGGCATGGTCAGCGCGGTGCTCGCGCACGAGCGCCTCGTGGACCTGACCGCCGCGCGGTTCGGCCTGGATCCGGCGGAGGTTCGCCGCATCAACCTGGTGCGGCCGGACCAGATGCCCTACCGCTCGGTCACTGGGCATCCCTATGAATCGGGCGACTATCCGCGTGCCCTGGAGACGGCGCTGGCCGCGGTCGACTACCGGCGCGCGCGCGACGAGCAGCGGGCCGGCCGCCGGATCGGGATCGGCCTTGCGTCCTATGTCGAGTACACCGGCGCCGGGTCGTCGACGTTCGTGCGCCGCGGCATGGCAGACATTCCCGGCACGGACACCG
>DASYXS010000001.1:0-37527 GCA_035934535.1 bacterium | reverse complement strand
GTACCCGCGGTTGCTGGCCAGCGGCGTCCTCACCCCCGAGTGCAGCGCGGCGCGCACCGCCCAGTATCACGGACTCAATCCCCTACGGTTGCGCGCGGATCCCCAAACTCGCCTCGACGCCCTCTGGAAACTCGCCGACGGGCTGGAGGACCGGCACGTGAGCCTCCTCAGCGCCAGACGGCCACGCCTCCGCGCGCGCCGGCCGCAGGCAACGAACAGACAAGCGCATCAAGGACCGATTCTATGAGGCAAACGAGGCGCGGCGGAGTGCCGCGATCCCCTATGCGGGCCGCTCCGCCGCCGCCCGCACGATCGCGGCGAATGCCGCGGCATCGAGGCTCGCCCCGCCGACCAGCGCCCCGTCGACCTCCGGCTGCCGGACAAACTCGTGGATGTTATCGGGCTTGACGCTCCCGCCGTACAGGACCCGCAGCGCGTCGCCGGCGGCCTCGCCGCAGCGGGATGCGACGACCCACCGGATCAGCGCCGCGACGCGGTTCGCTTCCTCGCCGGTGGCGGTGCGCCCGGTCCCGATCGCCCAGACCGGCTCGTACGCCACGACCAGGGCTGCGTCCGGCCGGTCCCCGATCCCGCCGACGGCCGCCTCCACCTGCATGGTCACGAGCGCGTCGGTCTGGCCCGCCTCGCGCTCGACCAAACGCTCGCCCACACAGATGACCGGCAGAAGGTTGTGCGAGATCGCCGATTGCACCTTGCGCTCCAGCGCGACGTCGGTCTCTCCGTACCACTGGCGCCGCTCGGAGTGGCCGAGGATGACGCACCGGCAGCCGAGGTCGAGCAGCATCGGCGCGCTGATCTCGCCGGTGAACGAGCCGTGCGTCTCCTCGTGCATCGTCTGGGCGCCGAGCAGCAGCGGGGTGCCGGCGAGCGCGCGGCCGACCACGTCGAGCGCGGTCGCCGGCGGGCAGATCGCGACGTCGACCCCGCGTACGTCGGCGACGGCGCGGGCGATGTCGCCGGCCAGCTGCTCCGCGGGCCCGCGAGTCATGTGCATCTTCCAGTTCGCGACGACGAACGGCACGCGGTTATGCATCTTGCAGCGCGGCGACGCCCGGCAGGGTCTTGCCCTCCATGAACTCCAAGGACGCGCCTCCGCCCGTGCTGACGTGGGTGATTTTGTCCGCGAAGCCGAACTGCTCGACCGCCGCCGCGGTGTCGCCGCCGCCGACGATCGACTCGGCGCATGACTCGGCGACCGCCTTCGCGATCGCGCGCGTGCCCCCGGCGAACTCCGGGACCTCGAACACCCCCATCGGCCCGTTCCACAGAATCGTCGCGGCGCCGGTGATCGGAGCGCTCATGGCCGCCACCGTGCGCGGTCCGATGTCCACGCCGATCCATCCGTCCGGAATCGCCCGCGCGTCGACGACGCGGGTCGGCGCGCCGGATGCGACCTCCCGGGCCGCGACGACGTCGACCGGGAGCACCATCGTGACCCCGCGCCGGGCGGCCTCCCGCAGCAGATCGCCCGCGAGGTCGAGCTTCTCGGCCTCCAGCAGCGACGCGCCGATCGCGGCCCCCGTCGCCTTGAGGAACGTGTAGCACATGCCGCCGCCGATGAGCATCGTCGTGGCCAGGCGCAGGAGGTTGCGGATCACGCCGATCTTGTCCTCGACCTTCTTGCCCCCGAGGATCACGACGAGCGGCTTCGCCGGGTGTTCGAGCACCTTGCCGAGAAACGTCAGCTCGCGCTCCATCAGCAGGCCCGCGACCGACGGCAGATACTGCGTGATCCCCACGGTGCTCGCGTGCGCGCGGTGCGCCGTGCCGAACGCGTCGTTCACGTAGACATCGGCGAGGCGCGCGAGCGCGTGGGCGAAGACCGGCTCGTTCGCCTCTTCGTCGCGATGAAATCGCAGGTTCTCGAGCAAGACCACGTCGCCGGGGTGCGTCGAGAAAATCTGGTCCTCGACGACCGGCCCGACGCAGTCGTCGACCTTCTTGACCGGCCTGTGGAGCAGCTCGCTCAGGCGCGCCGCGACGGGGTCCATGCGCAGCGAGTCGTCGGGCCCCTTCGGGCGGCCGAGGTGCGACGCCAGAATGACCACCGCGCCGTGGTCGAGCAGGTACTGAATCGTCGGCAGCGCGGCCTCGATCCGCGTGTCGTCCGTGATGCGGCCGTGGTCAAGCGGCACGTTGAAGTCGACGCGGACGAAGACGCGCTTGCCGCGAACGTCGATGTCCCGGACCGTCTTCTTCTTCGTGCTCACACGCCCCGCGCGACCATGAACGCCACGAGGTCGGCCACCCGGCACGAGTACCCCCACTCGTTGTCGTACCAGGAGAGGACCTTGACGAGGTTGCCCACGGCCATGGTCGACAGCCCGTCGATGATCCCGCTGCGCGGATCGCCCTTGTAGTCCACGGAGACGAGCGGCTCGTCGCTGTAGCCGAGATAGCCCTTCAGTTCCTCCGCGGCCGCCCGCTTGTACGCGCCGTTGATCTGCTCGACGGTGGCCGGCTTCTCCAGCGACACGGTCAGATCGACAACGGAGACCGTCGGCGTCGGAACGCGCAGCGCCAGGCCGTTCAGCTTGCCCTTGAGCTCGGGCAGCACGAGGTTGATCGCCTTGGCCGCGCCCGTCGTCGTCGGGATGATGTTGAGGGCGGCCGCCCGCGCGCGCCGCAGGTCCTTGTGCACCGTGTCGAGGATCACCTGGTCGTTGGTGTAGGAATGGATCGTGTTCATGAACCCGCCGGCGATGCCGAAGTTCTGGCTCAGCACTTTGGCCGTCACCGAGAGACAGTTGGTGGTGCAGGATCCGTTGCTGATGATCTTGTGCTTGGACGGATCGTAGGCCGTGTGGTTCACGCCCATGTTGACCGTCAGGTCCTCGCCGGTCGCGGGGGCGCTGATGACGACGCGCTTGGCGCCGCCCGCGAAGTGTCCCGCGGCCTTCTCCGCGGCCGTAAAGTGGCCGGTAGACTCGATGACGATGTCGACACCGTGCTGCTTCCACGGCAGCTTCGCCGGGTCGCGCTCCGCGACGACCGCGATGGACCGTCCGTCGACGACGAGCGTCCCGTTCCGGCCCTCGACGGTGCCGCGGTAGGGACCGTAGGTGCTGTCGTATTTGAAGAGGTGCACGTTCGTCTTTACGTCGGTCAAATCGTTGACCGCCGTCACCTCCAGATCCGCATGGTGCTCGAGCATCGCCCGCAGCACCTGCCGCCCGATCCGGCCGAACCCGTTAATCCCAACCCGCGCCATCGATGCGCCTCCCTGTCGTGCCGACTGTCTAACTTGGTTCTTCCGCTTCCGGCGGCCGGTCCCGCCAGACCAGGCCGAGCAGATCGCGGCGAATGAAGCCGATGTTGTTGAAAATGCGGATGCTGAACGCGATCACGGCGCCCAGGTAGATGTCCAACCCGAGCAGATCGCCGAGCGCCGTCAGGGCCGCGGCGAACACCGTGTTCACCACAAAACCCGAGAGAAAGACCCACAGGTCGAACCGCCGCTCGCACTGCGCGCGAATGCCCCCCAGGATCGTGTCCACGGACGCGAGGATCGCGATCGCACTGTACTTCACGTAGCTGAGCGGGACCTGGACGCTGACCAGCAGGCCGAGCGCGAGCCCGACCAGCAGACCCAGAATCGGCAGCCACACCGCGCCTACCCCCCCGTCCCGGCCGGCTTCGCGTAGCGGTACGTGAATCCGCCGCTGTACGCCGGCACCAGGAGATCCGTGCCGGTCGTCGCCGTGACCGGAAACTCGAACGCGCGCAGCTGATCGAGAATCCCGCCGCGCGTCTGCGCGGCCGCCATCATCGTGTTCGGGTTGCCGATGGCGACGACCCGGTAGGGCGGCGCCATGCGCCGCGTGTTGCAGAGGATCGTCGTCCCGACGCACGAGAACCCGGTCGTGGTGATGATGCGCTCGTCGTTGACCGCGACGGCCTCCGCCCCGGCCGCCCACAGCATGTTGACCACGGCGCGGACGTCGGAGTAATGGATGAGCACGAGGTTGGGATCTTCCCCGGGCCGCAGCGGCCGCTGGCTGTCGGTGATCGTCACCGCAACCCCCGGACCCCGCAGCGCGGTGAGCCCGGCCGCGGTCCGCAGCGTGCCGAGCTCCGCGGCCAGGGACGCGGTGACGCGGCGGTCCGCCGCCGCGCGCTGTTCGTCGTCGGCGATCTCGCGCCGGAGGTCCGCGATCTCGGCGCGCATCGCCGTCTGACGATCGTCCTCTGCGCGGTACCGGTAGGCGACTTCGCCGAGGCGGCCGGAGCTGACCTGAAGCCCGGTCTCGATCGACTGCTCTGTCCGCGACTGCACGCTGAAAACGAAGCCCACCACCAGGGCGACCGCGGTCAGCGCGATCTGCCAGCGCCGCACCCCGGCGCCCGCCGGCCCGCGCAAGAGCCTCACGCGGACACCCAGCGGAGGTCCGAGAGCCGGCCGGCCTCGCGGCCCGCGGGCGTCACGCGAAGAATGCCCCACTGCACGAACCGCACCGCGCGCGGCGGCACGGACGGCGCCACCACCGCGATCCGGCGCCGCGCGGGGTCGACGTCGGCGACAGTACCCATCGCCATGATGGTACCACGGCGATCGGCCAAACCGACCAACACATCCCTGAGCGCCTCGGGCGGAACCTCGGCGAGGATGCGGGACGGCGGAATCCATCGCCCCCTGTAGATCGTGTCCCGCTGCGGGGTGATGTCGTCGAAATCCAAGGCGACCGGCACGGACCCGGCGAAGTATCGCGCGAACTTCGCCTGGCGAAGCGCGCGGCGCTCCTGCGCGGAACGCCGCCGGACCGCCGCCGCGGGCCGGAGACGGTGCACCACCGTGCCGGACGGCACGCGCGCCAGGATCGGTTCCACCTCGCGATCCCGCTGAATGACGACGAGATGACGGGGCGCGAGCCGGCGGATCTTGCGGAGTTTGGCGGCGGCGCCCGCGCCGTCGATCCAGCCCGTCGTGTCGACGACCACGATCTGTGCCCCCTGGCGCCGGGCGCGCGCGGTCAGCGCGAGCACGCCTTCCACGAGATGGCGATAGACCCGCTGTGGCGACGTATCGCCGACAAACCACAGGCCGGCGAGCGGTATCCCGGCCATTCGCCGCACCGCGCCGTGAACGGGCCCCCAGCCGACCGCGGTGGGAGGGCCGAGATCCGATTGGCCGGTGTCCGCGTCCACGACCGCCGCCGGCACCCCGGCCCGGACGGCGGCCCCCGCCAGGCGTGTGGCGGTGGTCGTCTTGCCCACGTCGGTGGCGCCGAGCATCATCACGACCCCGGGCGAACCCACGATGGCCCCGGCCACCGCGGGCCACGCGTCGTCCCGCTCGTGCGGGATCAGCTCTTCGCGCTTTCGAGCTTCTGCTTGATCCGCTTCAGGCGGAATACGTCCTCCCGGGCGCGCTGCTCGAGCACATCCCGAATGTACCGGATCTCGCCCCGGACGCGCGGGATGACCACCTGCTCGAGCGCGTTCACCCGACGAGTGGTCTTCTTGATCTCCTCGCCGATCTTCCTCAGAGTTATCTCGGTCCCCGCCACCTCCAGCAGGGCGGCGACAACGTCCTCGAACCGGTCCGCGCTCTCGAGCGTACGCGCCGAGACCGCGGCCGGATCGGCGTTGCGGGCCAGCGGCGACCGCTTGACGTCGTTCGTCGCGATGCTGGGGATGCGCGTGCCCCAGACGTTCTTGGTCTCGATGCCGACTTCGAGCCGGCGCGGATCCGCGAGCGCGACGGCCTCGAGCGTCTCGCGGCCCTCGACGGCCTTCGTCAGCCCGAGCAGCGTGTAGGACTGTTCGGCGGACTTCGTCAGTTTCTCGCGCGCGGCGAGCGCGCGGCGTACGATGTTGAAAAAGTCCGCCACGAGCGCGTCCCGCTTTTTTTTCAGTAGATCGACGCCCTGCTGCGCCAGTTTGACCTGGTTCTGGCGCTGCAGCAGGTTCATCCTGGTCGGACTGATCGTTTCAGCCATAACGGCTTCTCCCTAAGGTTGCAGTTCTGCCGGTACGAGGGGGGAGAGGCCTGACCGGACGTACTGGCTCACGCCGTAGGCCGCGATTTGGCTATCCCCCAAGCCATCTGAGCGACGGGAGGGCCTCTCCCCCCTACCGCACCTCGCCCGGCCGAAACATCTTGTCCGCTTCCGCGCCGTAGTAGTACTTGTCCACGTGGTCCCGGCTGATCCGGGTCAGCGCGGTCTTCGGGAACACCGAGAGGAGCTTCCAGCCGAGGGTCAGCGAATCTTGGATCGACCGATCGCTGTTGCCCTGATTGATGAACTCCTTCTCGAACGTATCGGCGAACTTGAGGTAGAGCCGGTCGTTCTCCGTCAGCGCCTCCTCGCCGATGATGGCGACGAGGCGTCGGAGGTCGAGGCCCTGCGCGTAGGCCGAGTACAACTGGTCGGCCACCTGCCGGTGGTCCTCGCGCGTGCGGCCCTTGCCGATGCCGTTGTTCATGAGGCGCGAGAGGCTCGGCAGCGGGTTGATCGGCGGGTAGATGCCCTGCCGGTGCAGCGGCCGCGCGAGCACCAGCTGCCCCTCGGTGATGTAGCCGGTGAGGTCGGCGATCGGGTGCGTGATGTCGTCGTCCGGCATCGTGAGGATCGGAAACTGCGTGATCGTCCCCTTCTTGCCCTTGATGCGTCCGGCGCGCTCGTAGATGCTCGCGAGGTCGGTGTACATGTAGCCCGGATAGCCGCGGCGGCCCGGGATCTCCTCGCGCGCCGCGCCGATTTCACGAAGGGCTTCGCAGTTGGAGACCACGAGCCCACTTCCTACAAGGAACTTGTGGGTACCCTCGACGGTGAAGTCGTAGACGAAACCGTCGTACTCCTCATCCTGGATCGTTTTGATCTCGTCGAGCACGTAGTCGCCCGTGAGAAGTTCTTCCAGTTGTCCGGCCGCCCAGGAGCCGGCAGACCGTCGCCGCAGCGCCTCGGTCATCGCCCGCATCTCGGCCACGCCGGTGCGCCTGGCACCGGACTCGACCTGCGACACGGTGCTCGACGCCGCAAGCGAGGCCGCCCTGACGCCGGCCCCGCGGCGCGCCGATCGGAAGAGCCCAGCGGCCGCCAGGGGCGCGCGGCCGTGCCGGGTTGTATGGCCGCTGCGTCCAGTAATCGCGGTTAGACGCCCGGCCTTTGCCGGGTGTGAGCTGCCGACCTGGCGGACGAATTCCCGCACCTGGTCGACGCCTTCCACCACGACGTCGTGGATTTGACGGCCGCGGGTCGACCGATGACGGACAGCCGCGACCAATCCGAGCCGTCGCAACAGCTGCTGCAGCCGCGCGGCCCGGATACGCCGCCCGGTTGTGTAGAACAGCATCGACTTCTCAGCGTGCACCGAGCCGTCGCCGTCGAAGTACCCGCGGAGGAACGGCGCGACGAGCCGGTCGGTGAGGCGCATGACCGGCCGGAAGTCGCCGTCGATGCCGAGGGATTTCGCCATGCGGACGAGCGCGCGGCTGTTGATGCGCAGCATCGTCACACCGTCCCGGTTCGTCGAGCGCTGGATCGGCGTCCCTGGGAACAGCCGGGCGGCCAGCGCCTCGAACTCGTCGAGCAGCGTCGGTTCCTCGTTCGAGAACATCACCCAGTATGAGTGCTGCTTCGGGTTCTCGTAGACCGTCCCGTCGGAGGCCACGAGCCCGAGGAAGGTCATGAGCGACGCCGCGTCAAATCGCGGACCGATCGTCAGCCGCCCGCGCTTGCCGTGGGAGATCCCGTCGACTAGCCCGGAGATCGCGGCCGGCGACATCTTGACCGCCGCGCTGATCCGGCCCAGCTCCGCGGGGGTAAAGCAGCGCTTGGCCGCGGCGTCGCTGATGCGCGCGTACCCGAGATCGAGCGCGCCCGCGGCCGCCCGAAGGGTCCTATACCGCTGCTTCAAACGCTTCTCGACGCTCTGGTCGCGGAGGTGCACGAAGCACGGGGCGTCGCCGAGCAGCTCCAGGAGCGACGGCTCAGCCCCCTCCACCGCGAGCCGGCGCGCGGCGTAAATGGACGTGCCCGGTGTGAGGTCCGCAGCCGGCCGCATCACCGGCCCGTCGACCGTGTCCACCAGGATCTTATGATCGGGCGTCACGGAGATCTCCGTCCCCGAGGCGGTGCGAATCCGCCGCATCCGCCCCCGGTAGCGCAGCTTCTGCACGTCCTGGATCGGTGAGCGAACCGCACGACGCCCGTTCCATGACAGGATGCCGGGCAGGCCGTTGAGGCTCCGCCGTCCGTCGACGATCGGATCCACCACATCGGCGATTCGTGCCACCGTCCCGTCGGCGAGAATGACCTCGGTGTCCGGCGCGAGACAGTAGTTCGTCATATCGGTCAGGATCACGAGCACCTGCATGTCGAGCTCGTAGGCCAGGTATTCCGCGACGGTGAGGGCCGTCCGCGGCGTCATTAGGCGCTCGATCGTCGGGTCGTCGGCCTGATTCATAAACACGACGCTGCGCGCGAGCGCGCCGGTCGATTCGAACTCATGGATGAAGAACGCGGCTTCACGCTGCGTGATCCCCATCGCGCCGAACACGACCGAGAACTGCTCGGCCTCGCCGAGCACCTTGGACTGGCGGGCGATCTGCGCCGCGATCTCGTTCGCCGGGAGGCCCGCCCCGGAGAAGATCGGCAGCTTCTGGCCGCGGACGAGCGTGTTCATCACGTCGATCGTCGAGATGCCGGTCTGGATGAACTCGGCCGGCTTCTCCCGCGCCACCGGGTTGATCGGCGCGCCCAGGATCGGCAGGCGCTTCTCGGGGATGATCGGCGGCAGGCCGTCGATCGGGTCGCCGAGGCCGTTGAACCGCCGGCCGATCATCTCCCGGCTGACGCTGATGCGCGCGACGTCCTCGCGCAGGCTGATCGACGTCTTGGCGAGGTCCATCCCGCGGGTCTCTTCGAACACCTGGATCACGGCGTTGCGGTCGGAGACTTCGATGACCTGCCCGCCGCGCACGCTGCCGTCCTGGACGTGGATCTCGACGATCGCGCCGTAGGCGAGATCGCGCGCGCCCTCGACGAAGACGAGCGGCCCCGAGATGTAGCTGATGCTGGTGTAGCGCTTCGTGGCGAGATCCATCTCAGCTCCTCCGCCCGTCGCCGGCCGTCGCCGGCGCCGGCTCGCCGGCCTTGGCGAACGTCTGCTTCATCCCGTCCATGAACTCCGCGAGCGCGGCCGGGAACTTGTCGTTCGGCACTTCCTTGAAACGCGCGATCTGCTCGTTCTGCGGCAGGTTGAGGACCTCGTCGATCGTCATCCCGCGCCGCAGCCCTTCGAGCGCCGCCTCGTAGAACGCGCGAATGCCCCGCAGCATCCCGTAGGCCTTCTCGAGCGAGCACGACGCGTCCACGTCGCTGAAGGCGCTCTGCTGCAGGTAGAACTCGCGGATCATCCGGCCCGCCTCGATCACCATGCGCTCCGCGTCCTGCAACGCGTCGGGTCCGACCAGCTGGACGACTTCCTGCAGACCGGCCTCGCGGGCGAGGATCGTACTCAACCAGGTCCGCTGGTCGGCGAAGTCCTCCGCGACCTGCTTCGCGTACCAGGGCGCGAGCAGCCCCTCGTACAGGCTGTAGGAGCGGTTCCAGTTGATCGCCGGGAAGTGCCGGCGGTAGGCAAGCTGCGCGTCGAGCGACCAGAACGTGCCGACGATGCGCAGCGTGCTTTGCGTCACCGGCTCGGACAGGTCGCCGCCGGGCGGTGAGACGGCGCCCACCACGGTCACGGCGCCCACGCGCTCGTCCTTGCCGAGCACGACGGCGCGGCCGGCCCGCTCGTAGAACGCGGACAGGCGGCTGGCGAGGTACGGCGGGTAGCCCTCCTCGGCAGGCATCTCTTCCAGGCGCGACGAGATCTCGCGCAGCGCCTCGGCCCACCGGCTCGTGCTGTCGGCCATGAGCGCGACGCGGTAGCCCATGTCGCGGAAGTACTCGGCCATCGTGACCCCGGTGTAGATGCTGGCCTCGCGTGCGGCGACCGGCATGTTGGACGTGTTGGCAACGAGAATCGTGCGCTCCATCAAGGGACGGCCGTTGCGCGGGTCCTCGAGCTCGGGGAACTCGGTCAGCACGTCCGTCATCTCGTTGCCGCGCTCGCCGCAGCCGACGTAGACGATGATGTCGGCGTTCGACCATTTGGAGAGCGTCTGCTGCACGACGGTCTTGCCGCTGCCGAACGGGCCCGGGACCGACGCGGTGCCGCCCATCGCCACCGGGAACAGCACGTCGAGGATGCGCTGGCCGGTGATGAACAGCTCCGTCGGGTCGAGCTTGCGCGCGGCGGGCCGCGGCACGCGCACCGGCCACGTCTGCATCATCCGCAGCTCGGTGCCGTTCGCCAGGCGCGCGACGACGTCGGTGACCGTGAACTCGCCGCTCTTGATCTCGGCGATCTCGCCGGCGGGCGCCTCCGGCGGCACCATGATGCGGTGGGCGTAGGAGTATTCCTGGACCTCGCCGATCACGTCGCCCGGCCCCACCCGATCGCCCGCCTTGACGCTCGGCTTGAACGCCCACTTCTTGGCGCGGTCGAGGGAGTCGACGACGACGCCCCGCGAGATGAAGTCGCCCTGGGCGTCGCGGATCTTGTCGAGCGGCCGCTGGATGCCGTCGTAGATGCTGCTCAGCATTCCCGGCCCCAGCTCGAGGGCGAGCGGGGCTTCCGTCGATTCGATCGGCTCGCCGAGATAGAGGCCCGAGGTGTCCTCGTAGACCTGGACAAACGCCGTGCTCCCGTCGAGGCGGATAATCTCGCCGATCAGCTTTTCCTTGCCGACGCGGACGATATCGTACATCCGCGCGCCGGCGAGGCCTTCCGCGATGACCGCGGGTCCGGAAATACGCGTGATCTTGCCGGTTGGTGCCGCCATGCGTTCTCCTCCGTTTTGGCGCCGGTCAACCGCCGCTTACCGCAGCTTGACGGCGAATCCGATGTGCTCCTTCACCAGTCTCGAAATGTAGGCCTCTCCCGACTCGAGGTTCGCGCGCGCCGGCGGCAGCGGCACGATGAGCGGCAGGTCGCGGCCGCGCATCAGGCGGGTGCGCGCCTCCTCGGTGCCCTGGAGCAGGTCTTCGTTCACGGCGACCAGCCCGTAGCCGGCCGCCGTGTACTCGCGGATCAGCTCGAGCGCCGCATCAGGCGTGCCGGCCTCGCGTACCTCCACGCCGGCGAGCCGAAACCCCGTCGCCGTCTCGGGGTCCGTGATCACCGCCACCTTATACACTCACGATCTCCTGGCGGGCGACGTCGGCGGCGAGCCCCAACTGGCGGGCGTGCGCGATCACCCGGATATTCGCGACCTCGGCGGCCTTCCGCGTCAGGTACCCGATGACGACGTCGATCCCGAGCGGATCGCCGAGCAGCATCTGCGCGGCCATCCGCTGAACGGCGCGGTCGATCAGGCGCTCCATCTCGAGCAGGTCCTCGGTGCCCGACAGGTCGACGCCGAGCACGCGCGTGCCGGCCACCTCGGCGATGCCGGTCTGGGGGTCGGCGAGCGCGAGGAACCGCTCCCGCGAGATCGCGCCGCCGAGCACGAAGAACCGGTCCCGCTCCTCGCGCGACAGCTCGCGGATGCGCCGGAGCTTAAGGGCGGTCTTGAGGTTCGTGACGGTGACCTCGGCGCCGAGGAACCGGCGGAAGCTCGTCTCGCCGTCGCCTTCGCCGTCGGCGACGCGGTAGCCGTACTGCGCGTAGGCGCGGTCCAACGCGAGTTCGACGTCGAGCAGGCGGCCGCTCCGCTGCGTGGCGTCGGCGCCTTCGCGCAGCGCCCGCCCGAGCGGATGCATCCAGGTCTGCAGGGTGTCGGCGATCGCGCGGAGGTCGGGCTGCTCGAGCAGCTCGCGCAGCCGGACCTCGCTCAGCGAGCCGCCCGGATAGAGGGTGCCGAGGATCTCCTCGTCCGACTTGCCGGTGTGCCGGCCGCGGACGATCGCCCGGATGTTCTGCAGATCGTAGCGCAGCAGCACGACCTCGATCTGGCGGCGCTCCGATCCGTCGGCGAAGCTCAGGATGCGCCGGCTGGCGTGGTAGAAGTTCTGCGCCAATGCCTCATCGATCGCCCGCACGCCGGTGAACCGGCTCAGCGCCTCCTGCAATTCGGCGTTGTACGGGGTGTCGACGAGGCCCTGAATGATGGCGGGAACGTCCGGCGCCGCCAGCAGCTCCTCCAGACGCGCCGGCGGGAGGAGCTGCGACTTCATCACGTTGACGCGCGCGTTGATGTACGAAAAGTCACCCACGCCTCACCGGCTCCACAGCGTCTCCGCCACCCGGGACACCATCTCCCGCCGGGCCCGCGCCAGGCGGCTGCCCAGCGTGTTCTCGACGACGACCCGCCCGTCCGATGCGGCGACGCGGACGCCGTCCGTGACGTCCGGGGCTTCCCGCACCTCGGCGTCGAGCCCGAGCTCCCGGGCCGCGTCCCGCACGCCCTCGACGTCGCCGCGCGAAGTCTCGACCGTCACGCGGCCGCCGGCGGACCTGCCGCCGGCCGCCGTGTCCTCAAAACCCGCGAGTCCCTGCGCGGCCTCGCGCAGCAGCGAACGCAGCACGGCGGCGCGGCGCTGCGGGTTCCCGGCCGCGGCGCGGAGCTCGGCTTCGGCCTGCTCGAACACCGTGCGGATCGCCTCGTCCTTCGCCGCGAGTACCAGCGCCGCCGCGCGCAGGCTCGCGGTGCTGGTCGCCCGCGCCCGTGCCTGAGCCTGCTCGGTCTCGACGCGCTGCCGGGCCGCGGCCTCGATCTCGCCGGCCTCGCGCGCCGCCGCCGCGAGGATTTCCTCGGTTTTGGCCTGCGCCTCTTGCAGCGCCTGGTCTTTCTCGACCCGGGCTTCCTGTTCGAGCAGTTGGATCAGCTGCGTTCCCACGCGATGCTCCGGGGGTCCCTAGATCTTGCCGTACAGGAAGAATGCGATGACGAATCCGAAAATGACGAGCGTCTCCGGAATCACGAGCAGGATCAGCATCGTGCCGAACATCTCCGGACGCTCGGCGATGACGCCCGCCGCCGCGCCGCCGATGCGGGACTGCGCGAGACCGGTGCCGACCGCGCCGAGCCCGATCGCGAGGCCCGCCCCGACGCCCAAGAGGCCCGCGCCGGTCCCGGCGCCGGCCGCCTGCGCGGCCTGCTGCGCGCCCGCCCCCATCGCGAAGAGCATCAGCCCGACGGCCGTCAGGCCCACCACTTTCCACACCTTCCGAGACTTCACGCTCCACCCCCACTGCGTTGAAATGGCCGGTACGGACGACCGGTGTCCTGGTAGTACTTGAACTTGGAGAAGAACTCGACCCAGTTGAGTCGGGCGGGCTGCAGGATGTGGCCGATAATCGTCAACCCGAAGAACATGATGTGCGCGACCGCGCCGACGAAGATCCCGAGGATCAGCACCGGCACGCGGCCGCCGATCGTGTTCGCGACGATCGCGAGCGCGAGCGACGCGACGCCGACCGCGAAGATTCGGGCGTAGGAAATGATTGCACCGAACGTGGAGACCGACTCCATGATCCACATCGCGCTGCCGAGGCTGAACGAGAGCAGCAGCGACAGCAGGAACAGCACGGCGCACGCCAGCATCACCGGGCTGAAGAACGACGGCGGCAGGACGTGGACCTGTGTCGCGAGCCACAGGAACACCGTCGACCCGCCGGCGAACAGCGCCATCGCCTCGAGAAACTCTGTCCGCTCCCGGTGGCGCACGGCCTTCAGCATCTGCATGAACAGTCCCAGGTAAACCTGGGCGAGCCCGAACCCGACGGACAAGTAGAGGTAGGTGTTGATGCCCTCCAGCCGGTCGAAAATCGGGTGGAACCCCGGGAAGAACCGCTGCGGCAGATCGCCGAAGAACTCCCCGAACACGATCCCGAACAGAAACGTGAACGAGGTCATCCATGTGAGCAGCGCGACGACGCGCCCCATCACGACCGGCGTCAGCGTGAACCCGAAGTCCATGCCTCCGAGGACCACCCGCCACGGCTTCCCCGCCCGCGCCTTGCCGGCGAGCCACAGCGTGATCGCGAGCAGGAACAGCCCGTAGCCGACGTCGCCGATGATGAGGCCCACCCACAGCGGCATCGAAATCGCGAAGAAGATCGTCGGGTCGAGCGTCCCGTACTTCGGCGGATCGAAGATCGCGAGGAACATCTCGAACGGCTTCAGCCATCCCGGATTGTCGAGCAGCACCGGCACGTGCTCGGCGTGGTGCACCGGCGCCGGCTCGTCGAACACCATCACCCCGTCGCCGAACCGCTTCTTGAGCCCCTCGCGCACGACCCCGACGCGGGCGGTCGGCACCCAGCCGTACAGCACGAACGCGTAAAGCGACTGCGGCGTCTGCGCCATCAGCTCGTAACGGTGGACCGTGTCGCGGGCCACGACGGCGATCGCGGTCACCTCCGGCCGGTGCCGGCGGCTCAGCTCGATCAATTCGCGGCGCAGCCCTTCGATCTCGCCCGGCAGCGCGCGGGCCCGTTCTTGGAGATGCACCACGGCCTGCGGCAGGGGCATCTCCCGCACGCTGGCCGGCAGGCGCAGCTCGGTCGCGCCGGCGCGCGTCAGCACGGGCCGGACCGCGTCGGCGTCGCGGCGCGCGTACGCCGCGACCGCGGCGACGCGGTGGGCGTCGAGCGGGCGGCTCACCAGTTCCACCCGGCCTTGCGTCGCGGCCGCGAGGTCGGTCCGCAGCGCGTCGACCGCGCCCGGCTTCGCCTCGAGCAGGAATCCGGTCGCTTCGAGCGTGCGGCTGCCCTGCAGCGGCGCGAGCAGCGGCGCCAGGATCTCGATGGCGCGGCCGTACGCCTGGAGGATCTCCTGCTCTTCCTCGGCCTCGAGAAGGCGCCGGGTGAGGTCCTTGGCCTGCGTCTCCACCGCCTCGAGGCTGGCCCGCAGCGCGTCCGGCGACCGCCCCGCGTACGGCTCCGTGGCTACGGGCGGGATCTCGATCGCAGGAAGGAGCGACAGGATCGCTTCCGCCCGGGTCCGCACGGCGTCGATCGCCTCGCGCGCCGCCTGGTCGCGGTCGTTGAGCGGACGCGGCGCGATGCCGTCCTCCGCCTGCCGGACGTGATCGATGTGCAGGCTGCCGAGGCCCTGAATCGCATCGGCCACCCCCGCCTGCAGCCGCCGGGGTCCGAGCACGGTCACCCGGCTCATCGTGACGATCATGCCTGACCTCCCAACACCTCGCGCACCACCAGCTTGACGGCTTCGGCGCGGCGTTCCTCCGCCTGCTTGCGGATCCCCGCGGCCCCGGATGCGGCGCGGGCCAGGATCTCGTTGGCGATGCGCTCCGCCTCGCGCGACGCCTCGGCGGCGGCGCCGGCGGCGGCGTCACGGGCACGGTCGCGGGCGCGCGCCCGCATCTCTTCGGCCTGCCGCTGCGCCTGTTCGATGCGGCCGGCGGCCTCGGCGCGGGCGTCCGCTACCTGCCGCTGCAGCTCCTGCTCCCGCTGTGCGATCTCGCGAAGCAGGGCTTCACCCGAATGGCTGTCGGGGGTTTCATGTGGAGTCATCTCGCGTACTCCTGCGTGGAACAAAAAAATACCGTCCGTAGACCGAGGTTGAGCCGCGCGCCGGCCCGCGGACGTTCGTGCCCCACTGCGGCCAACATCGTAACAACCCCCCAAAATAGTGTCAAGTTGGACGACGCCGTCGCAGGCCTACGGCGTGAGCCAAAGCATCCCGACGGCTAGTCCCGCGCCAGCGGGACGGGCGCCCGCCGCGGATCCGCCGGCGGTGGTCAAATCTTCAGCAGCAGGGACGCCGCCTGGGCCAGGCGGATCAGCGCGTCGGGGAAGAAGCCCGGGAGCAGGGCGCCGGCGGCCGTCACGGCGAGCACGCCGCGCAGCAGCGGCGTCTCGACCGGCCCGGCGAGCGGCTCTCCGGCAGGCGGCCCGCCGGCGGCCGGCATCTGCCACATCGCCCGGATGACGCCCACGTAGTAGTAGAGCGATACGACGCTGTTGAGGATGCCGACCACGGCGAGCCAGAGAAACCCGTTTTGGATCGCGGCGCCGAACAGGAACACTTTGCCCCAGAACAACGCGGTCGGCGGGATGCCGGTGAGCGCCAGCATGAACGCGCCCATCGCACTCGCCGCAAACGGCGAGCGCTGGCTCAGCCCGGCGTACCCGGCGATCGCGTCGGAGCCGCTTGCCCGCGACACCGCGATGGCCACGGTGAAGGCCCCGACGTTCGTGAAGACGTAGCCCGCCAGGTAGAACAGCAGCGCGGAGAGTCCCGACGCGAGCACGCCCGGCGCGGCCGACACCGCCACCACGCCGATCAGCATGTAGCCCGCGTGCGCGATCGAGCTGTACGCCAGCATGCGCTTGATGTTGGTCTGCGAGAGCGCGAGCAGATTGCCGACCGTCATCGACAGCACCGCCAGCGCCGCGACGATCGCGACCCAGGCGCCGGGCGGCAGCGCGACGTACAGCATCCGCAGCAGCGCCGCGAAGCCCGCGGCCTTGCTGGCCACCGACAGGAACGCAACGATCGGCGTCGGCGCGCCCTCGTAGACGTCGGGCGTCCACTGATGGAACGGCACGGCCGAGATCTTGAACCCGAAGCCGGCGAGGATGAGCACGACGGCGACGATCAGGAACGCGGGCTGCGCGGTCCCGAGGCGCGGGGCGAGCATGTAGATGTTCGTCGTCCCGGCCGCGCCGTACAGGTACGTGAAGCCGTACAGCATCAGCGCGGAGGCCGCCGCGCCGTAGAAGAAATACTTGACGCCGGCCTCGCTGCTCTTCCGGTCGGCCTTGAGCGCGCCCGCGAGCACGTAGGAGATGAGCGACACCCATTCGATCGCGAGGAACAGCACGATCAGGTCCGCGGCCGCGGCCATCGCGGCGAGCCCGAGCACCATGAACACGATCAGGACGTAGATGTCGCCTTCGTGCGCGGTCGGATGGTCGCGGAAAAAGTCCATCGCCGCGGCGATGACCAGGATCGCGCTCGCGATTGCCACGATTTTGAAGAAGCCGGCGAACGGATCGACCGCGTACGTGTTGAAGATCGCAAGATGCGCCCCGCGGATCAGCACGGCCGCCGACGGGAAGAGCGTGACGATGAGGCCGGCGATCGCGGTCCAGCCGACGAGCCGCTTGTCCTCCGGGGCGACCACGAGGTCCAGCACGAGGAGGCCGAGGGCGAGCACCCCGATCGTCATTTCCGGCAGCAGCGGCCGCAGATCCACGCCCGTCATCGGCTGCGCCTCATCGGACCAGGTTGAGGATCCCGAGCATCGCCGCGTTGATCGCGCCGACAACCGGCGCGGGGTAGAGACCGACGGCGATCATAAGCACGGCCAGCGGCGCGAGCGTCCAGGCTTCGCGGCCGTCCAGGTCGGGCAGCCCGGCCCAGCGGCTGTTGAGCGGGCCCCAGAAGATCCGGTAGATCGTCCAGAGGAAGAAAGCGACCGTGATCACGACGCCGGTGAGCGCGACGATGGTCAGCGCCGGATAGATCTGATAGGCGCCGAGGAAGATCGAAAACTCCGCCACGAACCCCATCAGGCCGGGCAGGCCGAGCGACGCCAGCATCGCCAGCATCATGAGGCCGGTGTAGACCGGCAGCCGCTCCCACAGCCCGCCGAAGTCGTTCACGCCGCGCGTGTGCGCCCGGTAGTCGTAGATTACGCCGACGAGGAAGAAGAGCGCGCCGGTGATCACGCCGTGGGCCAGCATCTGCATCGTCGCGCCGTTCAGCGCGATGGCCGCGGCGTTTTGCAGGGCCGGCCGCCCCCCCGCCGCCGCCGCGGCGGCGACCCCGAGCATCACGTATCCCATGTGGTTCACGCTCGAGTACGCGACGAGCTTCTTGAGGTCCGTCTGCGCCATCGCGACGAGCGCGCCGTACACCACCCCGATCACCGCGAGCACGGCGACCATGCCGGCCAGCGCGTGGAAGGCGGCGGGCAGCAGCGGCAGCGCGATGCGCACGAACCCGTAGGTCCCGAGCTTCAGGAGAATCGCGGCCAGCAGCACGCTGCCGGCGGTGGGCGCCTCGACGTGCGCGTCCGGGAGCCAGGTGTGGAACGGAAACATCGGCACCTTGATCGCGAACCCGAGGAAGAATCCCCAGAACGCCAGGATCGCGAGGTGCAGGTCTCCGGCCAGCGGCTTCTGCTGGAACAGCGCCACCATGTCGAACGTCCGCGGCGAGGAGTGGAAGTACACGATCAGGATCCCCAGCAGCATCGCAAGCGAGCCGACCAGCGTGTACAGAAAGAACTTGATCGCCGCGTAGGCCCGCCGCGGTCCGCCCCAGATGCCGATGATGAAGTACATCGGAATGAGGCTGACCTCCCAGAACACGTAGAACAGGAAGAAATCGAGCGCCACGAAGACGCCGAGCATTCCGGTCTCGAGCAGCAGGAACAGGATCATGTACGCCTTCGGCCTGAGGTCGACGCGCCACGAGTAGATCACGCAGAGCACCGTGAGCAGCGTCGTGAGCACGACGAGCGGAAGGCTCAGGCCGTCGACCGCGAGATGGTACGTCGCGCCGAGCGACGGGATCCACCGAACCTGCTCCGTGAGCTGAAGCGTGCCCGCGCGGGCGAAGTCGAAGGATCCGGCCGCCCACACGGACGCGAGAAAATCGGCGATCGTCGTGACGAGCGCCACGAGCCGGATCGTGCGCACCTGTCCGCGGGGCACCGCCAGCAGCACGGCCGCCCCCGCCGACGGGATCCAGAGGACGAGGCTCAGCAGCCCGCTCACCAGACCAGCCTCGCGACGACGATGACGACGACGCCGAGGAAGACGAGCAGGAGATAGGTCTCCTCGCGGCCGGTCTGGATGTACCGCAGACCGAGCCCGACCTGGCGCGCCAGCCAGCCGACCAGGTTGACGAGGCCGTCCACGACGTACCGGTCGAACAGTCCGGCGAGCCGCACCACGAGGCCGCCGAGGCCGATGAACACCCAGGCGTAGAGATCGTCGACGAAGTAGCGCCGCACGAGCAGGGTGTACGCCCAGGGCATCGCCCGCCGCAGCGACTCCGACGGCACGATGCGCCAGACGTAGATCGCGGCCGCGGCGGCCCACCCGGCGACGGCGATCGCGATCGAGACGACGAGCAGGCCGAAGTTCGGCGGGACCGGCTCCACGCCCGCGAAGTGGATGAACCGCCCGAACGGGTTCCCGAGCGACTCCGCGCCGGCCCAGCCGAGAAACACGGCGAAGACCGCGAGGATCGCGAGCGGCACCACCATCACCGCCGGGCTCTCATGCGGGCCCGGCGCGTGCCCGGCGCCGTGGGCCCTGGCGGCGCCCGGATCGCCGCCGCGGTACGTCCCCGCGAACGTATACCAGATGAGGCGCCCCATGTAGAGGGACGTGAGGAACGCCCCCGCGGCCCCGAGCGCCCAGAGGACGCGGTCGTGCGCAAACGCCGCGGCGAGCACCTGGTCCTTGCTGAAGAACCCCGCGAACGGCGGAATCCCCGTGAGGGCGAGCGTCGCGGCGATGAAGGTCCAGGCCGTCCACGGCATCACCTGCGCCAGCCCGCCCATCTGCTTGATGTTGTTGGTCGCGACCCCGTGGATCACGCTGCCGGCGCCGAGGAACAGGAGCGCCTTGAAGAACGCGTGCGTGATCAGATGGAACATCCCCGCGGTGTAGCCGAGGACGCCGAGGCCGAGCATCATGTAGCCGAGCTGGCTGATCGTCGAGTACGCCAGCACCCGCTTGATGTCGTCCTCCACGACCCCCATCGTCGCGGCGACGAGCGCGGTGATGCCGCCGATGTAGGCGACGATCGTGAGCGCGGCGTGGTTGGGCGACAGCAGGAAGAGCGGGTACGTGCGCGCCACGAGGTACACGCCGGCGGCGACCATCGTCGCGGCGTGGATCAGCGCGCTGACCGGCGTGGGGCCCTCCATCGCGTCGGGCAGCCAGACGTGGAGCGGCACCTGCGCCGACTTGCCGATCGCCCCGCCGAAGACGAGCACCGCGGCCGCGGTCAGGAGCGGCCCGGCGAGCGCGCCCCCCTGGATGCTGCGGAAGGCCTCGTCGAACCGCAGCGAGCCCGTGTACAGGAAGATGATCAGGATGCCGATCATCATCGAGAAGTCGCCGACGCGCGTCGTGATGAACGCCTTGAGCGCGGCGCGCGCCGCGGCCGGCCGCTCGAACCAGAAACCGATCAGAAGGTACGAGCAGAGGCCGACGAGCTCCCAGCCCGCGTAGATGAACAGGAAGTTGTCGGCGAGGACGAGGAACAGCATCGAGAACTGGAACAGCGACAGGTAGGCGAAGAATCGCGGGTAGTGCGGGTCGCCGGCCATGTAGCCGACGGAGTAGATCGTGATCAGCGACGCGACGACGCCGACCATCGCGAGCATGATCGCGCTCAGCGGATCGACGACAAAGCCGACCGTGATGGGTTTGGCGCCGAGGACCGCCCAGGTGTAGGTGACGTCGGCATGTGCGCCGCCGATCACCTCGCCCAGCACGACGAGGCCGCCGATCCCGGCGAGCACGATGCCGGCGATCGACACGTAGGCCCCGCGGCCCGGCAGGCGCGGGCCCGCGGCCGTGATGAGCGCGAACGCGGCCAGCGGCAGCAGGGGGATGATCCACGCGGCCTGCGTCATCGCGCGGTCACCACTTCATCACGTTGATCTCGTCGACGTAGACGGTCTCGAGGGTTCGGTAGGCGGCCAGCACGAGAGCAAGCCCCACCGCCGCCTCGCACGCGGCGAGGGTGATCACGATGAGCGCGAAGATCTGCCCCTGCATCGCGCCGGGCGCGACGTATTTGTTGAAGGCGACCAGGTTGATGTTGGCGGCGTTGAGCATCAACTCCACGCCCATCAGGATGGCGACCGTGTTGCGGCGCGTCACGACCGCGAACAAGCCCAGCGCGAAGAGGAGCGCGCTCACCACCAGGTAGTGGGTCAGGCCCGGCACAATCAGTCCTCCCGCCGCGCGATCAGGATGGCGCCCATGAGCGAGACCAGCAGCACGATCGAGGTGCCTTCGAACACCAGGATGTTCTGGCCCAGGAAGCTCTGGCCGATCGCCCCCGGCGTATACGGCGGCAGGGCGCCGCCGCCCGCGGTCCATCCGGTGCGCGTGGCGACGACGACGAGCAGCGCGGCCATCGCCGCCGCGACCGCCGCGCCCACGAGCGCCTGCTCGTTGCGCTGCCGGCCGCCGAGCCCGGTGCCGCCCTCGGTCAGCATGATCGCGAACAGAATCAGCACGGTGATCGCGCCGGCGTAGATCAGCACCTGGATGCCGGCCACGAACTCCGCGTTCAAGAGGATATACAGGCCCGTCACGCCGAGGAACGCCGGCACGAGCGCCGCGGCGCTGTGCACGATGTTGCCGCTCGTGACGACGACCAGCGCGGAGCCGAGCGTGACGGCGGCGAGCACGTAGAAGACGATCGCCTCTCCGGTCACCGGCGGACCACCACCACGAAGAACGCCGTGACGACGAGGTTCAGCACGGACACCGGGATCAGGATCTTCCAGGAAAAGTTGAGCATCTGGTCGATCCGGAAGCGCGGGTACGTCCACCGCACCCACATGAACACGAAGATGAGCGCGTACAGCTTGATCACGAACCACAGCACCGGGGGCAGCACCGGCCCGCGCCAGCCTCCGAGGAACAGCGTGACGGCCATCGCCGCCATCGCGAACGTCTCCGCGTATTCCCCCATCTGGAACAGCGCGAACCGAAAGCCGGTGTACTCGGAGTGGTATCCGGCGACCAGCTCGCTCTCCGCCTCCACGAGGTCGAACGGGATGCGGTTCACTTCCGCCGTCGCCGCGACGAGGAAGATCAGGAACGCCACCGGCTGCGTCACCATGTACCACAGCCGCGCCTGGCCGTTGACGATCGTCACGGTCGACAGCGATCCCGCCATCAGCGCGACCGTCACGAGCGCGAGCCCGATCGGGATCTCGTAGGTCACCATCTGCGCCGCCGAGCGCATCCCTCCGAGCAGCGCGTACTTGTTGTTGGAGCCCCACCCCGCCATGAGGATCCCGACGACCACGAGCGACGAGGTGGCCGCGAAGTACAGCACGCCGATGTTGAGGTCCCGAAAAATGAGCGGCCCCCACCGCGTGGCGCCGAACGGGATCACCACGTAGTCGAGCAGCGCGGCGAGCGGCACGACAATGACGGCGCTGGCGAAGATCAGAGGATCCGCGCGGCGCGGCACGATGTTCTCTTTCTGCATCAGCTTGATCGTGTCGGCCAGCGTCTGCAGCAGCCCCTGCGGGCCGACGTGCTTCGGCCCCAGGCGGCTCTGCATCCAGGCGCTGATCTTGCGCTCGAGCAGCACGCCGAACATCACCCCGATGAACGCGACCGCGGAGAAGATGATGATCGTGCCGGCGACTGCGCGGAGGACGTCCCACATCCAGCCCATCGCCGCGGTCCCTACGTCCACTCCAGGGCGCCGCGGCGCCACGCGTAGGCGAGGCCGAGCACCAGGATCACGAGGAAGACCAGCATCTCCCAGAAGGCCGGCGCGCCGAGACTGCGCGCCACGACGGCCCACGGGTACAGGTAGATGATCTCGACGTCGAAGACGACGAAGACGAGGGAGAACAGGTAGTACCGTACGTGGAACTGCGACCACGCCTGTCCGATCGTCGGCACGCCGGACTCATAGGTCTCGAACTTCTGCGGGTAGTCGCTGCGCGGCGAGATCAGCCAGATGATCAGCAGAGGGAGCGTGACCATCCCCGCACCGACGAGCGCGAAGATGGCGACGTAGCCCCAATCGAGCAGCATCGTCGTTCCCCCTTAGAGCTCACTGCGGCGTGGACGCGTGGCGCGGCCGTCAGAGTGGGAGCGACCCCGAAAAATTCGCCGCACTGATGCGAATTTCTCGGGGGCCCCGGGTGCGTGCGGCACGTGGCTGATGGTAGTATCCGTCGCGGAAGCGTGTCAACCCTGCAATCCCACCCCGGGGCTTCCGGCGCGTGTGCCGTTCTCGCGAATGTTACAGCGACGCGACGTTCGCGCCGTCTTCCCCCGCGGGTTCGCGGGACGGCGCCGCACGGCGCAGCTCGGGCGATACGGTGGACAAAAGACGCAGCAGCACCGCCGTGACCTTGCGCGCGTCGTGGCGGACCAGTCCGTCCTCGCTCAGCAGGTCTTCCGCCACGCTGCGGCAGCCCAGCGCCTCGACCGCGGCGGCATCGGGCTCCACCGGCTCGGCCTGTTCCTGCGCGTACCGCGCGAGCACCTCGGGGCTGCGCGGCCGCCGCGTGTTGACGACGACGTGGTCGAAGAGGCCCCGGCCGCCCTGGTCCAGCAGCACGCGGACGTGGTCGGAGGCCCGGAAGCCGCGGGTCTCGCCGTGCTGCGTCATCACGTTGCAGACGTACACTTTGAGCGCCGGCGAGCGCCGGATCGCCTGGACCACACCTTCCACGAGGAGATTGGGCAGCAGGCTCGTGTAGAGGCTGCCGGGCCCGATCACGATCATGTCGGCGTCGGCGATCGCCTCGAGCACGTCCGCGAGCGGCGGCACCGACGCCGGCTTGAGGTAGACCCGGCGGACCGCCCGCCCGGCCTTCGTGATCGCCGACTCCCCTTCGACGGTACTACCGTCTTCGAACTCGGCGCAGAGCGTGACGTCGTGGAGCGTCGTCGGCAGCACCCGCCCGCGGATCGCCAGCACTTTACCGCTCTCCTTGACCGCGGTCTCGAGATCGCCGGCCACCTGCGACATGCTGGCGATGAACAGGTTGCCGAAGCTGTGGCCATCGAGATCGCCGCCTTTGAATCGGTACTCGAAGAGCCGCGTCATCAGCGGTTCGGCCTCGGCCAGGGCCACGAGGCAGTTGCGGATGTCGCCGGGCGGCAGGATGCCCTGCTCGCGGCGGAGCCGCCCGGAGGAGCCGCCGTCGTCGAAGACCGTCACGACCGCCGTGATGTTCGTCGAGACCCTCTTGAGACCGCGCAGCAGCGTGCCGAGACCGGTCCCGCCGCCGAGCGCGACGATCTTGGGCCCCCGCTGCAGGGCGCGCTGCTGGACGAGGAGCTCGACGAGACGCGGATCCCCCCGCGGCAGGAAGACGTCCACGATCGACCGGATCGTCGCCCGCAGCCCGTAGGCGATGAGGGCCAGGCCGGCCAGGAGCAGCGCGAAGCCCGCCATCACCGGCGACAGCACGTGTCCGGTCACGGCGTACGCGACGTCCACGGCGCGGATGATGGCGAGCTCCAGAACGCCGAGCAGCTTGACGTCGACGATCAGCGCGACGCCGGTGCTGACCAGCACCACGCCGACGGCGATCAGGAGAATCCAACGCTTGACGCCGAGGCCGGGCTCGAACCAGCGGATCCAGTGACGGACCGCGCTGCGCATGCGCGCCGGGGTCCCTCCCCCGTTGAGGCCGTGCCGCCCCGCGAAGTCGGGGCTCATTCTTTCCGCACGTCCCGGTGCTTCAGGCGCACCGCGTAACCGAGCGAGCGGATGAACCGCGCCAGGTCCTCGCCGATGACGACCGACCGGTGTTTGCCGCCCGTGCACCCGATCGCGATCGTCAGGTGCGACTTGCCCTCGGCGGTGTACCGCGGCAGGAGATAGCCGAGCATGTCGTGGAGACGCTGCTGGAACTCGCGCGTGTCGTCGGAGCGCAGCACGTACTCCCGCACCTCGGGGCTGCTGCCGGGCAGCGCGCGCAGCGTCTCGACGTAGTGCGGGTTCGGCAGGAAGCGCACGTCGAAGACCAGATCGGCGTCGAGCGGGATCCCGTACTTGTACCCGAACGACGTCACGCCGACGGTGAGGGTCCGCTGGGCGCTGGTCCGCACGAACGCCTCAGCCAGCTCTTCCCGCAGCTCGCGCGCCGTGAGCGCGCTCGTATCGATCACCTTGTGCGCCCGCTCCTTCAGCGGCTGCAGGCGGCGCCGCTCGCTGCGGATCCCGTCGAGGACGCTGCCGCCGAGCGGGTGCTTGCGCCGCGTCTCCTCGAACCGCCGCACCAGCACCTCGTCGGACGCGTCGAGAAACAGGATCTGCGCGCGGATGCCCATGCCGGCGAGCGCCTGGAGCGCCGCGTCGAGCGAGTCGAAGAACTCGCCGCCCCGCACGTCCATGACGAGCGCGACCCGCCGGATGCGCCCCTGCGACTCGCGGACGATCTCCGCGAACTTCGTCACGAGCGCCGGGGGGAGGTTGTCGACGCAGAAGAAGCCGAGGTCTTCGAGCGCGTGCGTGGCCTGGGACTTGCCGGCGCCGCTCAGGCCGGTGACGATCAGGAACTCGATGTCGTCGGTCGCCGGCGGCCTGGGATCGGGCGCGGGCTGCAGCGACTTCACGCGTCCGCCACCAGGTGGGACAGGATGAAGCTGATGACGCTCAGCACGACCGCGCCGACGAACGCCGCCGGCGCGCTCTGCAGCACGAGCTGGTGGGTCGTGACGGCGACGAGGTAGAGCATGAAGGCGTTGACGACGAAGGTGAACAGGCCGAGCGTCAGGATGTTGATCGGCAGGGTCAGCAGCAGGAGCACCGGCCGCAGCACGGCGTTGACGACGCCGAGCACGAGCGCGGCCAGCACGGCCCCGCCGAAGTTGGAGACCCGGACGCCGGGCACGACCAGCGTCGTCAGATACAACGCCACGGCGTTGATCAGCCAGCGGATCAGAAACCCCATATACCGTCCATTATACCAGGACCGGCGCCCCCGGCCCGGGACGGCTCCGTGCTAAAGCCTGACACGCACCAGCGCGGGAACCTGGCTCACCAGCGGCGCCACGGCCGCGCCCGCGGCTTCGAGCGCCGCAACCTTGTGCTCCGCGGTCCCTTCCGTGCCGGAGATCACGGCGCCCGCGTGTCCCATGCGCTTCCCGGGCGGGGCGGTGCGGCCGGCGATGTACGAGACCACCGGTTTCGCCAGCGACCGCGCGATATAGCGCGCCGCGTCCTCCTCGGCGCCGCCGCCGATCTCCCCGATCAGGACGACGGCGCGGGTATCGGGATCGGCGCCGAACCACTCCAGCGCCTCGACGAACGACGTGCCCACGACCGGATCGCCGCCGAGTCCGATGGCGGTGGACTGCCCGAGGCCGGCGCGGGTGAGCCCGGCCACGACCTCATACGTCAGCGTGCCGCTGCGCGAGACGACGCCCACGGGGCCGGGCGTGAACAGGTGCCACGGCATGATGCCGACGCGGCACTGTCCCGCGGTTGTGACGCCGGGGCCGTTGGGCCCGAGCAGCCGCACCCCCTGCCGGCGGGCGTAGGCGGCGACCTCGATCGCGTCGTGGACGGGAACGCCCTCGGTGATGATCACGACCGGATCGAGGCGCGCGGCGACCGCCTCGAGCGCGGCGTCGCGGGCGAAGCGCGCGGGGACAAAGAGCACGCACGCGTTGGCGCCGGTCTCGCGGACGGCCTCGTCGACGGTGTCGAACACCGGCACGTCGTGGACGCGCGATCCGCCCCTGCCGGGGGTGACGCCGGCCACGACCGCGGTGCCCGCGTCCAGGCTCTGCTTGGTGTGGAACGCGCCCTGGTAGCCGGTGATGCCTTGAACGAGCAGCCGGGTCTGCCGGCCGACGAGCACCGCCATCAGCGCCGGCCTCCCGGGCCCGGCGCCCCCTGGCCGGACGCGCCTCCGGCGCCGCGTGCCATGACGATCGCGGTGCGGGCGCCTTCCTCGGGATCGGTGCCGGCGGAGATGCCGGCGGCGCTCAGGATCTCGCGCGCCTCCACCTCGTTCGTGCCGGTGAGACGGATGCTCGCCGGCACGCGCGGCGGGCGCTTCACGATGCCGCGCGCGATGTCGTCGCACCGCGTGATCCCGCCGAAGATGTTGATGAAAAGGGCGCGCACGCCGGGCTTGCGCTGGACGAGCTCGATCGCGGCCCGCATGCCTTCTTCACTGGCCCCGCCGCCCACGTCGAGGAAGTTGGCCGCCCGGCCGCCGACGTGCGCCAGCAGATCCAGAGTGCTCATCACGAGGCCCGCGCCGTTCCCGATCACCGCGATGTCGCCGTCGAGTTCGACGTAGGCGAGGCCGTGCTCGCGCGCCTCGCGCTCGAGGGCCGTCATCTCTTCCGACGGCGGACGATCGGGGTGGCGGTACGCCGCGTTGTCGTCGAGCACGAGTTTGGCATCCACACAGAGAAGGTGGCCGCCGACGCGGGCGAGCGGATTGATCTCCGCGAGGTCGGCGTCCTCTTCCCAGTAGAGGCGATACAAAATCGTGGCGATGCGGGTGAACTCCTCGAGCAGCGGCCCGGTGAAGCCCAGGCGGCGGCCGAGCCCCCGCGCGGCGAAGGACGGCGCCCCGAGGCACGGGTCGACGTCGAGGCGCGCGATCTTCTCGGGCGTTTCCCGGGCGACGGTCTCGATCTCGACGCCGCCGGCCGCCGACGCGATGCCGGCGACGCGGCGGGCCGCGCGGTCGGTGACGAACGCGAGGTAGTACTCCGCTTCGATCTCCGCCGCCGGGACGACGAGGACGCGCCCGACGCGCTCGCCCTTGATGTCCATCCCGAGGATCGCCCGCGCGTGCGCCTCCGCCTCGGCCGGGGTCTTGGCCAGCTTCACCCCGCCGGCCTTGCCGCGCCCGCCGACGAGCACCTGCGCCTTCACCACCACGGGGTACGGGATGGCCAGGCCGCGAACGGCGTCGGGCCGGTCGATGACCGGGCCGGTCTGAACGGGCAGCCCGTAGCGGGCGAAGACCTCTTTGGCCTGATACTCGTGCAGCTTCATGCCGGGCGGAGTCGCCGCGTCCAGCTACAGCTTGAGCAGCGCGACGTTCTCGCGGATGCTCGCGACCGCGGCGTCGAACGCCCTGCGCTCGTCGCCGGACAGGGAGACCTCGAGGATCCGCTCGATGCCGCCCGCGCCGAGCACGACCGGCGTGCCGACGTAGAGGTCGCGCGCGCCGTACTGGCCGGTGAGATGCGCGGAGACCGGCAGCACGCGCCTGCGGTCGAGGAGGATCGCCTCGACCATCTGCGTGATCGCGGCGCCGGGCGCGAAAAAGGCGCTGCCCGTCTTCAACAGATTGACGATCTCGGCGCCGCCCTTGCGCGTGCGCTCGACGACCGCGGCGATGCGGTCCGCCGGGAGCCACTGCGCGAGCGGCAGCCCGCCGATCGTGGCCAGGCTCGCCAGCGGGACCATGTGCGTGTCGCTGTGCGCCCCGACGACCATCGCGGACACGTCGAGCACCGAGACGCCCGCGGCCTCGGCGATAAACGTCCGGAACCGCGTGCCGTCGAGCGCGCCGCTCTGCCCCATCACGCGCTCCGGCGGAAACCCGCTGACCTTGTAGGCGAGATAGACCATCGCATCCAGCGGGTTCGTGACGACGATGAGACAGGCCCCGGGGGAGCGCTTCGTGACCTCCTGCGTCACGTTGCGGACGATGCCGGCGTTGACGTTCAGAAGATCCTCGCGGCTCATGCCGGGCTTTCGCGCCACGCCGGCGACGATGACGACGACGTCGGAGCCCTCGGTCTCGTCGTAGCGATTGGTCCCGATGACGCGCAGGTCGAAGCCCTCGATCGGGCCGGCCTCGCCGAGGTCGAGCGCCTTGCCCTGCGGCATGCCCTCGATCACGTCGACGAGCACCACGTCGGCCAGCCGCCGGGAGACGATCCACTGGGCGGCGGAGTGCCCGACGTTGCCGGCGCCGACGATCGAGACTTTCGCGCGGGTGCGTGCCATCTGAGACTCCCCTTTCACAACACTACGTGCCGCGCGGTTCCTTCCGGCCGCCGAAGCGGCGGAGCAGCGCGCGCCACGGATCGAAGTGATCGTCCGCGACCCGCTCCTTCAGCGGAATGATGGCGTTGTCCGTGATGTGGATGTGCTCCGGGCAGACTTCTTCGCAGCACTTCGTAATGTTGCAGTAGCCGATGCCGCCCTTGCCTTTCAGGAGGTCCGTGCGGCTCAGCGTGTCCTTCGGGTGCATCTCCATGGCCGCGATGCGGACCATGAACCGCGGCCCGTAGTAGCGGTCGGTCCCCTTGTGCTCGCGCAGGACGTGGCACACGTCCTGGCACAGGAAGCACTCGATGCACTTCCGGAACTCGAAGAGCCGCTCCACGTCCTCCGACGTCATCCGGTAGGGCGCCGGCTCGCCGGACCGCGGCGTAAACGGCGGGATCTCCTTGTTCACCCGGTAGTTCCACGACACGTCCGTCACGAGATCCCGAACGAGCGGAAACACCTTGATCGGCCGCACGGTGATCGGCGCCCCGTGGAAGTCGTCGACGCGGGTCTTGCACATGAGGCGCGGCTTGCCGTTGATCTCGGCGCTGCAGGAGCCGCACTTCGCGGCCTTGCAGTTCCAGCGGCACGCCAGCGTCGTATCGTGGTGCGCCTGAATGTAGTGGATCGCGTCGAGCACCACCATGCCCTCCACGGGCGGCACGGCATACTCTTTGAGCGCCCCACCCTGTGCGTCGCCTCGGAACACGTGAAAGATCTGGTCGGCCATCTCGCCCCGCTCTCCTACCGCACCGACTTGACGACCGTCTCGCCCTGCACGAGACGGGCGAGTTCCGGCGGCATCTGCGGCACCGGCCGCGTGCGCACCGCCATGCCGCCGTTCTCGCGAGCGACGACGACGTTCTTGCGGCCCCACTCCGGGTTCTGGTCGGGAAAATCGAGGCGCCAGTGCGAACCCCGGCTCTCTTCGCGCTCGATCGCGGCGCGGAAGATCGCCTCGGCGAGCGTGAGCATGAACAGCACGTCGCGGCACTCGTGCCATCCGGGGTTGAAGAGCATCGACCCCGTGGCATGCATGCCCTTCGCCCGTTCCCGTAGCGTCAGCACCTTCTCGAGACCCTGGCGCAGGCCGTCCCCCGTGCGCGCGATGCCCGCGTGTTCCGCCATGATCGCCTGCAGGTCTTCGTGAATCCCATACGGGTTCTCCGTGCCGTCGCTTTCGAACGGACGCCTGAGCAGGCGCCGCTCCTCCTCCGCCTGCGAGTCGTCAACGCGAGGCGTCTCCGCGACCCCCTTGGCGTACTGCGCCGCGTGCTCGCCGGCGCGCTTGCCGAAGACGATGAGATCGCTCAGCGAGTTGCCCCCGAGGCGATTCGCGCCGTGGAGTCCCGCCTCCACCTCGCCGGCGGCGAAGAGTCCCGGCACCGTCGTCACGCCGGTTCCGGGCTCGACCCGGACGCCGCCCATGACGTAGTGGATCGTCGGGGCGACTTCCATCGGTGATTTGGTGATATCGATGTCGGCCAGCTTGAGGAACTGATCGTACATGCTCGGGAGTTTCTTCTTGATGTTCTCGGCGCCGAGATGTGTGATGTCGAGCCACGCCCCGCCGTGCGGCGTCCCGCGGCCGGCCTGGACCTCCTTGTAGATCGAGCGGGCCACCACGTCGCGGCTGCTGAGGTCCATTTTCTTCGGATCGTAGCGCTGCATGAAGCGCTCGCCCTCCGCGTTGCGGAGGATGCCGCCCTCGCCCCGCACGGCCTCGGTGACGAGGATGCCGCGGACGCCGGGCGGCCAGACCATCCCGGTCGGATGGAACTGGACCATCTCCATGTCCATCAGTTCCGCCCCGGCCTCATACGCCATCGCGCAGCCGTCGCCGGTACAGTCCCAGGAATTGCTGGTGACCTTGTACAGCTTACCCCAGCCGCCCGTGGCGAGCACGATCGCCTTGGCGCGAAAGACGACAAACCGGCCCGTCTCCTTCCGATATCCGAACGCGCCGGCGATCCGGTCCCCGTCCTTGAGCAGGCGCGTCAAGGTCACTTCCATGTGCACGTCGATCCCGCAGTGGATCGCCTTTTCCTGAAGCGTCCGGATCAGTTCCAATCCGGTCCGGTCGCCGACGTGACACAGCCGGCGGTACGTATGCGCGCCGAACGGCCGCTGCAGGATCCGCCCGTCCGGCGTCCGGTCGAAGAGGCCGCCCCACCCCTCCAGTTCGTAGACGCGTGCGGGCGCCTCACGGGCGAAGATCTCCACCATCCGATAGTCGTTGATCATCTGCCCGCCGCGCATGGTGTCGGCGAAGTGCACTTCCCAGTTATCCTGGGGGTCCACGTTGCCGAGCGCCGCGGCGATCCCACCCTCGGCCATCACCGTGTGGGCCTTGCCGAGCAGGCACTTCGAGACGAGCCCGACCGACACGCCGCCCTCGGCGGCCGCGATCGCGGCGCGCAGTCCGGCGCCGCCCGCGCCGACGATCACGACGTCGTACTGACGCTCCTCGTACCAATCAGCCACGAGACCGTCTCCCCCTCACCGTTCCCGGCCGTTCGTCCATCAAAAGAGTCGCGGGTCGGTGATCACCCCGGCCCCGAGCAGCCTGACGTACACGTCGGCCAGGCCGACCGAAAACAGGCTCAGCCACGCCCACGCGGCGTGGAACGCCGTCAGCCGGCTGACGCCCGACCTGAGGCGCGCCCGCGCGAGACCGCCGCGGGCGCAGGAGAAGCAGTCGAGGTTCCCGCCCACGAGGTGGCGGAACGCGTGGCAGCCGAAGGTATAGCCGGAGAGCAGTATCACGTTCGCGAGGAACACCAGCGAGCCGAGATGCACGGTCGGGCCGCCGTTCGGGAAGAACGTGTCGATCGCGTCCTTCCACAGAAACAGCAGCACGATGATCGCCGCGTAGAGGAAGTAGCGGTGGAAGTTGCTGACGATGAACGGCAGCCGCGTCTCGCCGCTGTAGCCGCCGCGGCGCTCCGGAACCATGCACGACACCGGATCCAGGAAGTACGAGCGGTAGTACGCCTTGCGGTAGTAGTAGCAGGTGGCCCGGAAGCCGAGCGGCGCCCACAGCACCCAGAACGCCGGCGAGATGGGAATGCCGCTGATTCGCACCGGCGGGGAGTAGAACGGGGACAGATAGGGCGCGACGTAGCCGTGGCCCTGCAGCGCCACCCAGATCGAGTAGATGCCGAACGCCGTCAGCACCGTGACGGTGGCGGCCGGCTGGAGCCACCACGGAATCACAGGAGCAGACGAACTGTGCACTGCCTGATCGCTCATGGGAACCTTCCGGGTTGGTCGACTGGGCGATCCAAGTACGCTGCCCCGGATTTTCGGGCTATACGAAGGGGTTTCCTTCCCCGCGGCATAGTATACGCGCGGACGCTGTTCCGGCGCGGCGCGACGTCCCGCGGAGGCCGACGTTGAACTTCAGCGACATCCTCTGGATCTTTTTTATCATCTCGTTTATTCAACCGATCCTGCTGCGCCAGTGGCAGCAGACGGCGCGCCTGCGCGCGCTGCAGGGGCTCGAGCGCGCGCGCGGCACCCGCGCCATCGCGCTGATCCACCGCCAGGAGACGATCAGCCTGCTCGGCATCCCTCTCGCGCGCTACATCGACATCCAGGACTCCGAGGATCTCCTGCGCGCGATCCGCCTCACGCCGCCGGATCTGCCGATCGACGTGATCCTTCACACCCCCGGCGGCCTCGTGCTGGCGGCCGAGCAGATCGCCCGCGCGCTGCGCAGCCACGGCGGCCGCGTCACCGTGTTCGTGCCGCACTACGCGATGTCCGGCGGCACCTTGATCGCGCTCGCGGCCGACGAGATCGTGATGGACGCGCACGCCGTGCTGGGCCCCGTCGATCCGCAGTTGGGCCAGTACCCCGCGGCGTCCATCGTCGGCGTCGCGGAGCGCAAGCCGATCGAACGGGTGGACGACGACACGCTCATTCTCGCGGACGTGGCGAAGAAGGCGCTGCGCCAGGTCCACGCCGCGGTCGTTGAGCTCGCGGCCCGCCGCCTGCCGCCGGAGCAGGCCGGTGCGCTGGCGGACCAGATCGCCACGGGCCGGTGGACGCACGACTACCCGATCACGGTCGACGAAGCCCGCACGCTCGGGTTCACGGTCTCCACGGAGATGCCGCGCGCGGTCTATGACTTGATGGAGCTGTATCCACAGGCCGGGAACCGGCGGCCGTCGGTGCAGTACGTGCCGCTGCCGTACCGCGGCCCGGCCGCACCGCCGCTGCCGCGCGGCGCCGAGCGCAAGTAAGCCGCGCTCGACGTCCGATCGAGAGGAGCCCGCATGGCGAAGATCACGGTGAAGCGTCCGATCGTCGAGATGGACGGCGACGAGATGACGCGGATCATGTGGCACTGGATCCGCGAGCGGCTGATCCTGCCGTACCTCGACATCGACCTCAAATACTACGACCTCTCGATCCAGCGGCGCGACGAAACCGACGACCGGATCACCGTCGAGGCCGCGCACGCCGTGCGCGAGCACGGCGTCGGGGTGAAGTGCGCGACGATCACGCCGGACGAAGCGCGCGTCAAGGAGTTCGCGCTCAAGCAGATGTGGCGCAGCCCGAACGGCACGATCCGCAACATCCTCGACGGCACGATCTTCCGTGAGCCGATCATCTGCCGCAACGTGCCGCGCGTGGTCCCGCAGTGGGACAAGCCGGTCGTGGTCGCCCGCCACGGCTTCGGCGACCAGTACCGCGCGCAGGACTTCCGGTTTCCGGGCCCGGGAACGCTCACGCTGACGTTCACCCCGGCCGGCGGCGGGGCTCCGATCGCGCGGGAGATCGTCAAGGCCGACGGACCGGGCGTCGCGCTCGGCATGTTCAACCTCGACGGCTCGATCCGGGGATTCGCCCGCGCCTGCTTCAACTACGGCCTCGGCCGCAAGTACCCGGTGTACCTCTCGACCAAGAACACGATCCTCAAGGCGTACGACGGACGGTTCAAGGACCTGTTCCAGGAAATCTACGATGCCGGGTTCCGCGCGAAGTTCGAGGCCGCAGGGCTCACGTACGAGCACCGGCTGATCGACGACATGGTCGCCGCCAGCCTCAAGTGGACCGGCGGGTATCTTTGGGCGTGCAAGAACTACGACGGCGACGTCCAGTCCGATACGGTGGCGCAGGGCTACGGGTCGCTCGGCCTGATGACGTCGGTGCTGACCTCGCCGGACGGCAGGGCCGTCGAGGCGGAGGCCGCGCACGGCACCGTCACGCGCCACTACCGGCTGCACCAGCAGGGCAAACCGACATCGACCAATCCGATCGCTTCGATCTACGCCTGGACCCGCGGCCTGCAGTACCGCGGCAAGATGGACGAGACGCCGGCCGTGGTGGATTTCGCGTTGGCGCTCGAACGCGTCTGCGTGGAAACGGTCGAGAGCGGCAAAATGACGAAAGACCTCGCCGTCCTTATCGGGCCCACCGAGCCGTTCCTGACGACCGAGGCCTTCATGGACGAGATCGACCGGAACCTGAAGCGCCGCATCGCCTGACCGCCGCGGCCGGCGTCGCAGCCGGCCGGGGGATCGACGCCTCGTACCGAGGCTCGATCCCGGGATAGAGCCCGGAGCCGATTGTGCGGCTTCGGACCGGCGCCTACCATCACGGCAGCAGGTGACCGTGTGGTGTCCTCACGACGCCGGCGGCCGCGCGCCTGCTCGCGGTTATCAAGGGTTGATCCTGGTGCCCGTCAAAGGGGTTGCACAGTTCCCATGCGGGTGTTGCAGCACGACATCCTGGTCCTCGGCAGCGGACTGGCAGGGCTGCGGGCCGCGCTCCAAGCGCTGTCCGCGAGCCGCGGCGACCTCGACGTCGCGATTCTGGCCAAAGTCCAGCTCATGCGGGCGCATTCGGTCTGCGCGGAGGGCGGCACCGCGGCGGTGCTGTACCCTGAGCAGGGCGACAGCCTCGAGCTCCATGCCTGGGATACCGTGCGTGGAAGCGACTTTCTCGCGGATCAGGACGTCGTCACGCGGTTTGTCGAGCGCGCCCGCGACGAGATCCTGCAACTGGAACACTGGGGCCTCCCCTGGTCGAGGCGGCCCGACGGCCGCCTGGGGCAGCGTCCGTTCGGCGGACACAGTTTCCCGCGGGCGACGTTCGCCGCGGACCGCACGGGCTTTTACGAGATGCACACGCTCTACGACACGCTGCAGCGCTACGGCCGCGTCACCCGCTACGACGAGTGGGTGGCGACGCGCCTGATCGTGCGCGACCAGACCTTCGCCGGGCTGGCCGTCTGGAGTCTCACGACCGGCGAGGTCGCGCTGGTGCAGGCCAAATCTCTGATCATCGCCACCGGCGGAGCATGCCGGACGTACGGCTTCACAACCTACTCCCACCACGTCACGGGCGACGGACTCGCCCTCGCGTATCGCGCGGGGCTGCCGTTGAAGGACCTGGAATTCGTCCAGTTCCACCCGACCGGTCTGGTTCCGTCCGGAATCCTCATCACGGAGGCCGCGCGCGGCGAGGGCGGCTATCTGCGCAACGCCGGCGGTCACCGGTTCATGGCGGACCACGCGCCGAAGATGCTGGAGCTCGCGCCGCGCGACATTGTCGCCCGCGCCGAGGCGACGGAGATCGAAGCCGGGAGAGGATTAATCGATCAGACCGGGGACGGCTACGTCGCGCTCGACCTCACCCACCTGGGACGCGAGCGCATCCTGGAGCGGCTGCCCCAGATTCGCGAGGTGGCGATCAAGTTGAACGGCGTGGATCCGATCGAGCAGCCGCTGCCGGTACGGCCCGCGGCCCATTATACGATGGGCGGGATCCATGCCGACATCGATGGGAAGACCGCCGCGGAGAACGTGTGGGTGGCCGGCGAAGCCGCGTGCCTATCCCTGCACGGGGCGAACCGTCTCGGCACGAATTCGACGGCCGAGTGCCTCGTCTGGGGCGCCATCGCCGGTGCCGCGGCGGCGCGACACGCGGCCGCACAGCGCACCCTGCCGGCGCCGCCGTTTGCCGATGCGGAGGATGAACGCGCCCGCCTGGGACGGCTGCTCGAGGGGACGGGCACCGAAGACCAGTATGAGCTGCAGCACCGCCTCCAGCGCGTGATGGATAAACACGCCGGCGTCTTCCGGGACGATGCCGGGCTTCGGCTCGCGCTCGGCGAAGTAAAGGCGCTGCGGGCCGCATCGCGCGGCCTTCGGATCCAGGATCGCAGCTGGGTGTACAACACCGACCTGCTCGCGGCGCTCGAGCTCGAGAACATGCTGGAACTGGCCGAAGTGATGGTGGCCGGCGCCCTCGAGCGGCGCGAGAGCCGCGGAGCGCACGCGCGCCGGGACTACCCGACGCGCGACGACGCCAACTGGCTCGTCCACACGCTTGCGTCCCGCACCGAGGATGGACCGCGTCTGACGCGGCTGCCGGTCCGGATTACGACCTGGAAGCCGGCGGAGCGGAGGTACTGATGCCCGAACGGCAGGCCGCGGGGAGCGCCGTCCCCCATCCGCCGCGCCTTGCCCACCACCTTGGGGTCCGGGGATGGGCGTACGCCGGCCGCTACCCGGTCGAGCGCTATCTGTTTCTGCTCCACCGGATCTCCGGCGTCGCGCTCATTCTGTACCTGCCGGTGCACATCTGGTTCACGGCGCAGCGCTTGGCCGGTCCCGCGGCGTGGGACGCGACGATGCGGGTGTTCGACCGTCCCGTGTTTGTGATCGGCGAGTTCCTGATCCTGGCAGCGTTCGTCTTCCACGCGCTGAACGGCATCCGGTTGGTGCTGGCCCACTTCGGCGTGAGCATCGGCCGGCCCATCGTCGCCTCGTACCCGTATCCGGTTGCCCTTCACCGCGGCCGCGTGGTGATGTGGACCCTGATGGTGCTCGCCGCCGGGTTGATCGGGATCAGCGCGGTCGAAATCATCCTCGCGATGCTCGGGCATGGATAGGAGACCACGATGACTGAACGCGGGTGGTGGTTTCTGTCTCTCGTTGCCGGGGTGGCCCTGGTGGCGCTCCTCGGCGCCCACATGGCGGTCCAGCACTACGGCGCCGCGCTCCGCGCGCTGGGGTGGATCCAGGGCCCGCCGGCGCGCAGCTTCGCGGCGGTGACGGCGCGAGGGCGGATCCTCGGCTGGGCCGTGCTGTACGGCCTGCTGCTGCTCTTCGCCCTGTATCACGGCCTCTACGGACTGCGCGGCATCTTGCTCGAGGTCTGGCCCCGCGCAGCGCGCGTCATTACGGCGGTCCTGGTGATCGCGGGCATCGCGATGGCGGTGTTCGGCACGACCACCATCATGCGCGCGATTGGGGGATCGTAGCATGGATCGCGCGGCGGAGCCCGGAACGTCCGGCGGAATGCGGTCCGGCGACATCGTCACCGCCAAGATCGCGCGCTACGATCCCGACCGCGACCGGACCCTGCGCTGGCAGACCTGGAAGGTCGCCTGGGCGCCCGGCATGACGGTGCTCGACCTGCTCTTCCATATCAAGGAAACCCAGGACGGCTCTCTCGCGTTTCGCGCGGCGTGCCGCATGGCCAACTGCGGCTCGTGCGGCATGCACGTCAACGGCAGGCCGCGCCTGGCCTGCGATACGCAGATCGCGGAGCTGGGACGGCGGATTGTCGTCGGCCCCCTGCTCAACCACGACGTCATCAAGGATCTGGTCCCCGACCTCGACCCGATCTTCGAACGGCACCGCGCGGTACAGCCGTACCTGATTCGGGACGGCGACAGCGAGAAAGAACATCCGGCGCGGGAGTACCGGCAGACGCCGGCGGAGATGACCGCGTACATCCAGTTCGCCGCCTGCATCACCTGCGGTCTGTGCCTCGCCGCCTGCCCGGTGACCGCAACCGACCAGATG
>DASYXS010000160.1:0-37991 GCA_035934535.1 bacterium | reverse complement strand
TGTCGGTGGGCGTTTGGTTGAAGCCGCTCGCCGCGCCGCTCAACAACCGGACGGTCCGGCAGGCCCTCAACTACGCGGTCAACAAAGACGCGATCGTCAAGACGATCTGGGCTGGCCGCGCGACGGCGCTGGGCAGCCCGCTCTTTCCCGGCATCTTCGGCTACGACCCCGCCGTGAAGCCGTACCCGTACGATCCGGCGAAGGCCAGGGCGATGCTCGCGCAGGCCGGATACCCGAACGGCTTTACCTTCCACACGGACGTGCCGATCGGCGGCGTGCCGCTGGCCAAGGAGGCGGCGGAGGCCGTGGCGGGGGATCTCGCCCGGGTCGGCGTCAAGATGGAGATGCGGACGCTTGAATGGGCCTCGTTCCTGAAGAACGTGTTCACCCCGCGGTCCGAGGCCACGGCCGAGTCGATGGTGCTGTACATCAAAACGCCCAGCCTGGACGGCGACGGCATCCTGAGCCCGACCTTCCCGTGCGACGCCGTGTATCCGGCCGGGTGGAACTGGGGCGTGTACTGCAACCCGCAGGTCGACAAGCTCATCGCGACCGAGGCCCATGCCCTGAGCCCGAAGGTCCGCGAGCGCGTGATGGGGCAGATCTCGCAGATGCTGCACGACGACGCGCCGTGGATCTACCTGTACGCGCCGACGCAACAGTTCGGCGTGAAGAAAGGCCTGCCGTGGAAGGCGCGCGAGGACGGCATGATCTTTGCCTGGCACGACCTGAAGCCGTAGCGGCCGCGAGCCTCGCGCGGGGAGACCCGCCCGAATGAGCGGCCGCTACGTGCTGCGGCGGCTCGGCCGCTGCGTCTTCGTCCTGTTTGGCGTCACGCTGCTCGCCTTTGTGGTCTCGCGGCTCAAAGGCGACCCGGTGCTGCTGATGGTCCAGCCCGGGGCGACCGCCGCGGACATCGAGGCGATGCGCCGCTCGCTCGGGCTCGACGGTCCGCTCTGGCTGCAGTTCGCGCGCTTCGTCGGCGGCGCGCTGCGCGGCAACCTCGGCATGTCGATCTGGCAGGGACAAAACGTGACGTCGCTGCTGCTCGAGCGCGTGCCCTTCACGCTGCGCCTCTCCAGCCTGGCGATCCTGGTGGTGGTCGCCGCCGGCATTCCGGCCGGCATCGTGGCCGCCCGCTCGCGGGGCGGCGCCTGGGATCAGGCGATCGTGGCGGGGGCGGTCGCGGGACAGGCGCTGCCGACGTTCTGGGTCGGATTGATGCTGATCTATCTGTTCGCCGTGGACTGGCGCCTGCTGCCGAGCTTCGGGGCCGGCGACTGGCGGCATCTCGTGATGCCGGTCGCCACGCTGTCGCTGTTCTCCCTCGCGCGCGTGACCCGGCTGGTGCGGTCCTCCATGCTCGAGGTGCTGGGGCAGGATTACATCCGGACCGCGCGCGCCAAGGGCCTCGCGACGCGCCGGTTGCTCTTCCGCCACGCCCTGCGGAATTCGCTGCTGCCCATCGTCACGCTGGTCGGCCTCGAGTACGGCGTCGCGCTCGGCGGGTCCGTCATCACGGAGACGATCTTCGCGCTGCCCGGGGTCGGCGGGCTGGCGGTCCAGGCGATCTTCAACCGCGACTTCCCGCTGATCCAGGCGGTGGTCCTGTTCACCGCGGCCGTCTTCGTCGTGGTCAATTTTCTCGTCGACATGGTGTATCTCGCGATCGACCCCCGAGTGCAGTACACGTGAGCGCGGACCTGTCGACCCCGCCGCCGCAGCCGGGAGCGGAGGTTGCGCTCGGGGCCGACGGCGCCGTCTTCCCGCGCAGGGCGTGGCGCCGGCGCGGCGGCAGCCTCGGCGCCGGCGCCTCCCTGACGTTTCTCGCGCTGCTCGCGGCGGCGACGATCGTCGCGCCCCGGCTCGGGCTGCCCGATCCCAACGCGACGGACCTCACCCGGGCGATGCTCACGCCGGCGTGGCTGTCGGGGGCCGGACGGCACGCCATCTTGGGCACGGATCCGCTCGGCCGCGACGTGCTCAGCCGGCTCGTCTACGGCGGCCGCATCTCGCTGCTCGTGGGCTTTTCGACCGCGCTCATCGCCGGAGTCCTGGGGATCGCGGCCGGCCTGGTCTCGGGATACTACGGCGGTTTCGCCGACACGGTGCTGATGAGCCTGGCCGACGTCCAGCTCGGGGTGCCGGTGATTCTCTTGATGCTCGGCGTGATCGCGGTCGTCGGGCCCGGCGTGTGGAACCTGATCGCGGTGCTGGGGATCACCGGGTGGGTGCTGTTCGCGCGGATCACGCGGAGCGAGGTGCTGGCGCTGCGCGCCACGGCCTTCGTCGAAGTGGCCCGCTCCACGGGCGCCACGCACGCCCGCGTTCTGTGGAAGCACGTCCTGCCGAACGTCGTGCAGTCCAGCATCGTGCTGGCGACGTTCACGGTCCCGCAGATGATCCTGACCGAGGCCGCGCTGAGCTTTCTCGGACTCGGCGTGCAGCCGCCCACGGCGACCTGGGGCAGCATGATCGCGGACGGCCGCCGGTATCTGCTGGTCGGCGTCTGGTGGCCGACCTTCTTCCCCGGGGTGATGCTGTTCGGGACGGTGATGAGCATCAATCTGGTGGGCGACTGGCTGCGTCTGCGGCTCGATCCGCGGAGCCGCTAGGCGCATCCGGCGGGGGGCGGTGGAGATGGCGGAACGGCCGGCGACGGTGGCCGCGGTCGGCGACGTCGTGCTGCAGCGGCCGCTCGTGTGGCGGCGCGGGGAGTTTCCTTCGCGGGTGCTCGAAGCGGCGGACGTGGCCGTCGCCAACCTCGAGTCCCCCTGCTCGGATCGCGGAACCCGCGCGGACAAGCTGATCGCGTTGCGCTCCCCCGCGGCCGCGGCCGGGTGGGTCGCCGCCCTCGGGTTCCACGCCGTCAGCCTCGCGAACAACCACGCGCTGGACTACGGATGGGAAGCGCTGGCCGACACGCTGGGCGGGGTCAGGGAGGCCGGCGCCGCGCCGTTCGGCGCCGGCGAGAATCTCGCCGAGGCGATGGCGCCCGCGGTGGTGCGGGCGGCGTCGGGCGCGCGCGTCGCGTTCGTCGGGCTGTGCACCGCGCTGCCGCTCGGCTCCGCCGCCGCGCCGGATCGCCCGGGAGCGGCGCCGCTGCGGGCACTGCAGGCCTATGCCGTCGACGCGGCCCTGGCAGAAGAGCAGCCAGGCAGCGCCCCGTACGTGCGGACGTGGTGCGTGCCCGAGGACGTGGCCCGCGCGGAGGAGGTCATCCGCCGCGCGCGCGGCGAGGCCGACGTCGTGATCGCGGTGATTCACTGGGGCGTGCCGCCGGCCTTCGTCGCGCCGTTTCAGGCGCCGCTCGCGGACTACCAGCGGCCGCTGGCCCGGGCGCTGGCGGACGCCGGCGCGGACGCGATCGTCGGCCACCACGCGCACGTCGTCCACGGCGTCGAGCTGATCGGCCGGACGCCTGTGCTCTACAGCCTCGGCAATTTCGTGTTCCACCGGCTGCAGGCCGCAGTGGGCGCGGAACGCCCGTCCCCTCCGTACAACCTGGGCCCGCTGCGGGGGGACGAATCGCAGGACAGCCTGGCCGTGCTGCTGCGGTTCGGCCCGCGCGGGTTCACGGAGATGGAAGCGCATCCGGTCCGGCTCGACCGCAACTGGGAGCCCGCGGCGCCGGACCCGGACGCGGCCGAGCGGATCCTCCGGCGGTTTGCGGCGATGAGCCGCGATCTCGACACGGTGGTCGACGTGGCCCAGGGCGTCGCGCGCCTCGCGGCGCGGTAGGACGTCGGCGTCCGGGGCGGAAGCGTACCGGGGCCGGCGTGTTCGCGCACCCATCTCATCCGAAAGGTTGGTGACCATGAAGCGCAAGAATTACGACGGCTACCAATCGTTTCAATACCTCGAGCCGGGGGCCGACTACAAGCCGTTCAAGCTCGCCAAGCAGCTCGGCCGCGTGCCGTCGTCGCCGTATCCGGTGACGGCGGCGGAGGAGGCCCGCGTCCAACGGCTCTTCGAGGAGAACGTCGTCATCTCGCTGCACGAGCACTGCTTCGTGGCGCCGGAGAACCTGAACGAGATCTGGGAGTTCCGGCGGTGGGGCCGCGACTGGACCGGGTACGAAGGCCTGGCCGTGTCCGGCCTGGACGCGGTCTTCGACAACCTGATGGACGGCACGGCGTTCATCACCTCGCGGGCGGGCTGGAAGTGGGACGATGTGCTGACCGACCTCGGCCTGCGCCTGTCCGACCTCGCGCACCAGGACATGGTGATCCAGTGCCGCACCGTCGCCGACATTCACCGCGCCAAGGCGAACGGCCAGATCGCATTTGTCCCGAGCCTCGAGTGCATCACGATGGTCGAAAACGAGCTGGATCGGCTCGACATCCTGTACGGGTTCGGGGTCCGGAACATGGGCATCGCCTACAGCGAGGGCAACGGCGCCGGGGCGGGCCTGCGCGAGGCGCGGGACGGAGGCCTCACCCAGTTCGGCCGCCAGGCGGTGCGGCGGATGAACAATCTCGGCGTCGCCATCGACGTGTCCCACAGCGGCGACCAGACGAGCCTCGACACGATCGAGACGAGCGAGGATCCGATCTTCATCACCCACGCCGGCGCCCGCGCGCTGTGGAACACCAAGCGCCTCAAGCCCGACGACGTGCTCAAGGCCTGCGCGGCGAAGGGCGGGGTGATCGGGATCGAAGCCGCGCCGCACACGACCCTGACCAAGAAACATCCCCGCCACAACATCGAGGGGTTCATGGAGCACTTCGAGTACGTGGCCGAGCTGGTGGGCATCGACCACGTCGCGTTCGGCCCGGATTCGCTGTTCGGCGACCACGTGGGGCTGCACCACGTGTTTGCGAGCCAGCTTTCGATCTCTAGCGCCCACGGCACGCGGGACTTCGAGGAAGTCGAGTACGTCGACGGGCTGGAGAACCCCGCGGAGTGCCTCTGGAACATCACGCGCTGGCTGGTCACGCACGGCTACTCGGACGCCGACATCGCCAAGGCGATCGGCGGGAACGTGCTGCGGGTGCTCGATCAGGTGTGGGTGTAACGGAGATCCGACGGGGGTGGGCGGCATGCTTCTGGCGATCAAGGGACAGCGGGTGCTCGACGGTACCGGACGCCCGCCGATCGAGCGCGGCGTGGTTCTCGTCGAGGGCGACCGGATCAAGGCGGTGGGGCGTCAGGCCGACGTGGCCAGTCCCGCCGGCGCGGAGGTCATCGATTGCGGAACGCAGACGGTGCTGCCGGCCTTCGTCGACGCGCACTCCCACGCGTCCATCAACCCGGGACTCGGCGACCAGATCGGGCAGCTGAAGCAGCCGCCGGCGCCGCAGGTGGTGCGCGCGGTCCGCAATCTCCGCACCGATCTGCTCTCCGGCGTGACGACGATGCGCGTCGTCGGCGAGGAACATTTCATCGACGTCGAGCTGCGCGAGGCCATCGCGGCCGGCCGGCTGCCCGGACCGCGCCTCCTCGTGGCGACGCGGCCGATCACGGCACGCAACGGCCACGGCGCCGCGCTCACATACTCCGACGGCGAGGACGAGGTCCGCAAGCACATCCGCGAAAACATCGCCGCGGGGGCCGATCTGATCAAGCTGTTCATGACCGGCGGTGTTTCGAGCAAGGGCACGGCGTCGCGCTGGTACGCCTACTCCCGGCACGAAGTGGAGGTGGCGGTCGACGAGGCGCACCGGAACAACAAGCCGGTGGCCGTCCACGCGCACGGCGGGCCCGGCGTCCGGATCTGCATCGAGGCCGGCGTGGACTCGATCGAGCACGGCAAGCTGTGCGAGATGGACGACCTCGTGGAGATGCGCCACCGCGGGACCTGGCTCGTCACCAACAACGCCGTCTCGGGCCATCCGGACGGCATCGAGAAGGGCGACGCGCACGTCCCGTCGATCATGGTCAAGCTGATGGAGTCGCGCGAGAAGTCCCGGGAAAACTTCGCCGCGGTCCTCGAGAGCGGCGTCCGGTGGGCCCTCGGCACCGACTCGATGCACGGGCTCATCTGGTGGGAGATCGCGAAGGTCGTGGAGTGGGGCGCCGATCCGCACGACGCCCTGCGCGCCGCCACCCAGCGCGCCGCGCAGGCGATCGGGCTGGGCGACGAGACCGGCACCCTCGAGCCCGGCAAAGCGGCCGACGTCATCAGCGTCGACGGCGATCCGTTGAAAGACGTCGCCTGTCTGCAGCGTGTCGGCCTCGTCCTCCAGGGGGGCCGTCGCCGGGACGGCCTCTCGGCCGAGTAGGGCGGACGCGATGCGGACGATGAACGCCGCGGTCGTCCACGGGCGCGGCGGCCCCGAGGTCGTCTCGGTCGACCGCGTTCCCGTTCCAGACTTGCAGGCCGGCGAGGCGCTCGTGCGGGTGCGGGCCTGCGCGATGAACCGGATGGACGTTTGGGCGCGGACCGGGCCGCCGCAGCCGGTGTTTCCATGGAAGGAACGGGCCTATCCGGTCATCACGGGCGCCGACATCGCCGGCGAAGTCGAGGCAGTGGCCTCGGGTGCGGCGGAATGCCGGCCCGGCGACCGCGTGGTGGTTTTCGGCGCGCTTTCGTGCGGCCGGTGCGAGCACTGCGCGCGCGGCGAGCAGACGATGTGCCCCGAGTACCGGATCTTCGGGGAACACACCCAGGGCGGCTTCGCGGAGTACGTCGCCGTGCCCGCGGCCAACCTCGAGCCGATGCCGCCCGGCGTGGACTTTGTCCCGGCCGCGGCCGGGACGACCTCGTACTGCACCGCGTGGCGCTGCGTGATGACGCAGGGGGAGACGCGGCCGGGGGACGACGTGCTGGTGCTCGCGGCCGGCGGCGGCGTGGGCGCCGCGGCGATCGATATCGCGTTGCGCGCCGGCGCGCGGGTCTTCGCCGGGGCGAGCACGGAAGAGAAGCGGGCGAAGGCGGTCGCGTTGGGAGCCGCGGCCGCGGCGGACCACACCTCGGCCTTTTCGGAGTGGGTGCTCGCGCAGACCGGCGGGCGCGGAGTCGACGTCGTCGTGGATTCGCTCGGCGCCACGTGGCCGGAAAGCATTCGGAGCCTGGCGCGCGGCGGCCGTCTGGTGGTGTGCGGAGCGACCATCGACAACATGCCGCGGTTCGACATCCGCGAGCTGTACCAGCGCCACCGCTCGATCCGGGGCGCGCCGATGGGCAACCGCGCCGAGTTCCGGCGGGTGCTCGCGCTGCTCGGGCAGGGCGGGCTCCGGCCCGCGGTCGACTCCGTGTTCCCGCTCGCCCGGATCCGGGACGCGCACCGCCGGGCCGAGAGCCGCGAGTCGTTCGGCAAGATCGTCGTGACGATGTAACGCGCGGAGAAGGGGAGGCCGACAATGTCGACTGTAGGGACGAAGGCCACGATCGCCACCCGCGAGTACGACTTCGTGGCCCCGCTCGCGTTGGGCGAGGTTACCGCGGACGGCGTCGATCTGCGGGTGCTGCGCGCTTTCGACGCACTGCGCCGGTTCGCCGGGGACGCGTCGATGGAAGGGGGCGAGGCGTCCTTCAGCCAGTACCTCCGCCGGATCGCCTCCGGCGACCGGTCGCTCGTCGGGCTGCCGGTGTTCATCATGCGGGAGTTCAGGCACCGGTGCTTCTTCGTGCGCCGGGGCGGCGACATGACCGACGTCACCCACCTGCGCGGCAGGCGGATCGGGACCGACACGTGGGGCGCCAGCGGCAACACCTGGAGCCGGGCGATCCTCCGCGGCGCGGGCGTGCCGCTCGACGGCATCCGCTGGTTCGTGGGTCCGGTGAACGCGGGCGATGCGCCCGCCGATACCGCGTCGCTGCCGGCCGGGGTGTCGCCGACGCCGGGGGGACGGGCGCTGGGGGAGATGCTCCTCGCCGGCGAGCTCGACGCGCTGATGGTCCCGTGGCCGCCGCGCGGATTCGACGCCCCCGCGTCACGGATCCGCCGGCTCTACGAGGACTACCGGACCGTCGAGCGCGAGTACTACCGGCGGACGCGCATCTACCCCGGACATCACGTGATCGTGCTGCGGCGCGCGTTCGCGGAGCGGCATCCCGCCGCGGTCGGCGCGATCTACCGCGCGTTCGTGCGCTCGCGCGAGGTGTCGGAACACTACCATCGCGTCCTGCACGAGACGAGCCCCTGGGTGCTGGCCGATCTCGAGGAGCAGTCCGCGCTGATGGGGCCGGAGTTCCGGCCGTACGGCTACCGGGAGAACCGCGCCATGGTCGCCGCGTTCTGCGAGGAGCAGCTCGCGCAGGGCCTCATCCGCGAGCCGCTGGATCCGGACGCGCTGTTCAGCGACTTCGAATTGCTGACCGCCGGCGGTGCTGCCGGCCGCGGCGGCTGAGCCGCTACAACTCGTACCGGAGGCGGTAGACCAGCAGTTCTTGCAGCCTGAAGAGAACGTCCGGTTCGGCCTCGACCAGGACCGTCCGCGGCGCGATGCGCCGCACCCCGGGCACGAGCGCCGCCGTCTGCGCCATATCGGTGCGGTTGTAGTCGATCTCCATGACGAGCGGGTTGGTCACCGCCACCGGCGTGATCTGTCCGCGGGCGCGCACCGCCTCGGCCGCCGCCTCGCGGATCCGGCGGCAGGCCTCGCGCGGGTGCACCGAGGCCGCCACGCCGCGGCCCCGTCCCGTCTTCACCGCGACCATGCGGGCCTGCGGCAGGAACTCCCGGATCTGCGCCATCGTGGCCTCGTCCCCCGTGACCAGCACCACGGGGACGCCGAAGCGGCCCGCGACGAGCGCGTTGAGATCCGCCTCGTTCATCTCGCGGCCGTTGATGCGCAGATTGTAGATCGTGGTGCTGTTCCAGGTGTGATCCATCACGGCATCGGGCGTGCCGGCGCGCCCGTGGGTGCCGGTGATGAACACGGCGTGGAAGGACGCGTCGAGGCCCTCCATCTGGAGCGAATCGCGCATCGCCCCGCGCAGCAGCACCGCGCGCTCGTCGAGGCGGCTCGGGATGATGTTCTGCATGCCGGCGTGGCTGTCGCACACGACCACGTCCGTCGCGCCGCCGTCGAACGCGCCCGCCACCGCCGCGCTCACCTCGTCGGTCATGAGCTCGCGGCCTTCCTGATACTGCCGGGCGCTGTCGAGCGTCTGCAGGGTGGTGGCGACGCCGGCGACGCCTTCGATGTCGGCGGAGATAAAGACGCGGCACTCAGGCATTCCGGGCGTCCCCCTCGTCACGACGGATAGCGGATCTTGCGCACCACGGCGGGCAGATCGGCGTCGATCAGCCGCCGGCTCCCCGATAGGTCGGTGAGGCACACGCCGCTCCGCATCTTTTCTTTCAGGATCTTTTCGGCCGCTTCGGCGTCCTGAGCGCGCTTGAGGAGCGCGGGCGCCTCCGCCGGATCGAGCACCAGGATCCCGTTGTCGTCGGCCGTGACAAGGTCGCCGGGGCGGACGGCCACGCCTCCGATGGAGACAGGGACGTTGATGGCGCCGCCCATGCCCCACATCTTTGTCGTGAGGGCGGTGAGACCGCGCGCGTAGACCGGCAGCCGATATTCCTCGATCTCGCGGATGTCGGTGGCCAGGCCGTCGATGATCACGCCCGCCACCTTCTGGATCATCGCGGCGAACGCGACCACGCCGCCGAAGCCGGCGTGCACCATGTCGCCGTCCCGGTCGATCACCAGCACGTCGCCGGGCTTCACGTACTCGAAGCAGCGGTGGAGCATCGTCGTGTCCATCGCCGGAGTGCGCACCGTGAACGCCGGCCCCGCGATCTTCACCGGCCGCCACAGCGGCTTGATGCCGCTGTCGACGAACCCGAAGTGGATGAAATGTCCCACGGTCGCGGGGTCCACGTGCAGAAAGCCTTCGACCAGGTCGCGCGGCAGCCGGTCGACCCGCGGATTGATGCTCATCTCGCCCCTCCCCGGGGCGCCGGCTTTGATTTCATGCTGCCCGGCGGCGTGTCCGCCGGAGCACCGGTGCCGAGATGCGGATCGACGGTCCGGAACCATTTGAAGAATCCGGCGCAGGCCTGGACGGCGTACTCCAGCAATTGCCGGCCACGTCCGGCGCTGCCCAGCTTGGGATCTGAGAGGCTGCCCGTGGGCGGCGTGACGTCTTCCATATCGAGCGGGACCGCGGCCCGGACGCCGTTTACCTTAATCGCGCCGAGGCCGTCGGTCGGCACCCCGAAGACCTGCTGCCGGCCGAAGGCGCCCGCCCGGTGCAGCTGCACGCGTTCCGGGCGGAGATACATCATGAGCGACCCGATCGGCTCGCCGCCGTGCCCGAGCTCGACCTTGCCGCCGTAGACGCGCTCGATGAGATCCGGCGCCTGAATGATCTGGAACGGCGCGATCGACGGAATCACCAGCCCGTGGGAGCGCCGGTAGCGCCGCGCCACGATCTCCACGGTGGCCGTATTGCCGTTGTGGCCGTTCAGGATGACCACGCGCGGAAACCCGTGGAGCAGCAGGCTGTCGATCGTGTCGGTAAGCACCGCCGCGAGCGTCTCGGACCGGAGCGTGATCGTGCCCGGATAGTTGCGAAAGTACTCCGAGTAGCCGAACGGAAGGGTCGGCGTGATGACGTCGCCCGAGAGATCCGTCGCCCGCGCGCCAATCTCGTCGACGATTATGTAGTCCCCGCCCGGACTGTGCGGTCCGTGCTCTTCGATCGATCCGAGCGACACGACCGCCGTGACGCCGCGGGCAATCGCTTCGCGCACTTCGGTCCAGGGCATCTCACCCAGTCTCACGAGTCTTACCCCCAGTCCTGTCCATGGGCGAGTTCTGAAAACCGCCAACAGGAGGTGATTCGACTAGATATGTCAAATATCCTAGTTCACATGTCACATATCAGCTTTGAAGAGCCGTAATGGCCCCTCTCGGCCCAGTTCCGGTACGGCGTCTCGGCGACACGGTATACGAGACGCTGGCCGAAGCGATCGCGTCGGGACAACTCCCCGAGGGTGCAAAGCTTTTCGAGGACGAGATCGCGAGGCAAATGGGAGTCAGCCGGACCCCTGTGCGGGAAGCGTTCCGGCAGCTGGCTAAGACCGGCCTCGTCGATGCGGATCTGTATCGCACCCCCGTCGTGCGGCACCTCCGCCGGCAGGATATCGACGAGATATACGAGCTTCGCGAAGCGCTCGAGCCGCTCGCGCTGCGGCTCGCCCTTCGGAACCCTGAGACGTCCTGGCTCCACGATCTTGAGGCGAAGCAGCGCGCCGTCGAGCAAGAGTACGCACGCGGAGCGGTCGACATCACCGCGTCCGTGCACTACAACGAGCTGTTTCACCGCGCCTTCGTTACGGCGAGTCGGCATCAGCGGCTCGCCAACATCATGGATCCGCTCTGGATCCAGGTCTTGCGGCTGTCCTTCCTTTCGCATCAGCTCGAACGGTTGCCGGCCGGCCGGCTGCCGCGGGCCGTGGCCGAACACCGCGCGATCCTCGACGCGGCCCGAGAGGGCGACGGCGAGCGCGGCGAGGCACTGCTGCGCCGGCACGTTCGCCAGGGGCACGACGATCTCGTTCTGTCGCTCTTCTCATCGGATACGCCGGGCGCGCCGGATGCGGCCGCCGCCCAGTCGCTCTCCCAGAGGGAGGAACGTCTTTGAGCGCTGTCAATCCGGCAGGCAAGACGCAGGTGGCGCGTCCGCCGGTGCGGTCCGGTTTCGTGCTGGTCCGCGGCGCGCCGCGCCCGGACCCGGCTCTCATCACCGCGTTTCGCGACGTGCCCGCGGCGGTCGTATCGGACGCGCAGGGCCGGCAGTTCACGCTGCACCATGCCGTGAAACCGATCTATCAGCCGATGGCCCGGCTCCTCGGGCCGGCGCTCACGGTGAAAGCGCGGCCGGGCGACAACATGATGGCGATGAAGGCGATTGAGGAAGCGCGGCCGGGCGACGTGCTCGTCATCTCGAGCGACGGGGAGTCGAACCTCTCCGTCTGGGGTGGCATCATGGCCACGATGGCGGTCCGGCGGAAGATCGCCGGCGTCGTGACGGACGGGCTCGTGCGCGACGTGGCGCAGATCCGCAAGACCGGACTGCCGGTGTTCGCCACGGGGCTGACGCCGGCCGCGCCCACCAAGGACGGGCCGGGGCAGCTCAATACGGTGATCGCGTGCGGCAACGTGGTCGTGCATCCGGGCGACCTCGTGATCGGGGACGAGGACGGCGTCGTGGTCGTGCCGCACCAGGAGGCGGCCCGGGTGCTGGAGATGACGCGCAGCCGCCAGGCGCGCGAGCAGATGTGGCTGGAGCACATCGGGCGCGACGACTTCAGCCCGCTCGTCGACACCGACGAGACGTTCCGGGCGCGCGGATGCGACATCCGCGAAGCGTAACCCGGCACGCGGCGGTCAGGACCGGCGAATCGAGGGGAGGAGCACGATGAGCGAGATCGATCTGCGGGACGTGGCACGGCAGTTGGCGGCGCGCGGTCCTCGGGTGACACGGCGCGCGCTGCTGCGGCAGGGCCTCTCGGGCGCCGCCGCCGCGGCGATCCTGGGCGCCTCGGGCGCGCTGTCGCCCGGCGGCCGGAGTGCCGGCCTTTCCCCTGCCGCGGCCCTCGCGGCGTCCTCTGTCGGCGCGGGGCCGAAGACCCTCACGATGGCGCAGGCCGGCGAGCCGAGCACGCTCGACCCGCAGTTCGAGCAGTCTGGAATCATCGGCACGTACCTGAATGCCATGATGGAACACGTCATGGAGTTCGATCGCAACCTTTCGATCAAGAACGTCCTGGCGCAGACGTCCACGCCGCCCAAGGACGGCGTGACGTACCGCTTCAGGCTTCGGTCCAACATGAAATTCTGGGACGGCGAGCCGGTGGACGCCGCGGCGGTGAAGTTCACCTACGAGCGCGGCCTCAGCAAGGACAACCGGGCCAAGGGCCTCAGCGACCCGGTGCCGGTCCTGCAGGGTGTCGATCACGTGAGGGTGGTCGATCCCCTGACGGTCGAGGTGGTCACGGCAAAGCCGTCCACCCTGGCCTGGCCGTTCTTCTGTCAGGAGTTCATCCTGGCGCCCAAGCACTACGAATCGCTGAGCTTCCAGGACGCGGCCATCAAGCCGATGGGCAGCGGCCCATGGAGGTTCGCGCACTGGACCAAAGGCGACCGGCTCGAAATGACCGCCAACGCCGACTACTGGCGGGGCAAGCCGCAGATCGACAACCTGGTGTTCCGCACGGTGCCGGACGCCTCGACGCGGCTCGCGATGCTGGAGCGCGGGGAGGTCGACATCATCACCGACGTCGACCCGGACGACCTCGCGACCATCCGCGGCAACGCCAAACTCCGGGCGGAGGCCGCGCTCACCACGTTCCGGGTCCACATCGGCGTGCCGTGCAACCAGGCAAAGTGGAAGGACCGGCGCGCCCGTACCGCCCTCAACTACGCCATCAACGTGGACAACATCATCAAGTATGTCCTCGGCGGCATTCCGAAGGAGCGCCTCCGCACGCCGGTCATCACGCCGGGATGGCCGAACGCCGGCATCAAGCCGTATCCGTTCGATCCGGCGAAGGCGAAGGAGCTCTTGAACGCGGCCGGGTTCGACTGGAACCAGAAAGTCACGCTGTACACGATCACGAGCGGCATGAAGCGCCTCGACGTCGCGCAGGCCATCGTCGCGGACCTCAAGAAACTCGGCATGAGCCGCGCGGAAGTTCAGGTGCTGCAGAGCGCCGATTTCACCTCCAAGCTCAAGGCGAAGGAGTTTGACGACCTGTATCTCAACCTGCTTGGGGCCCCGAGCTACGGACCGATCGAGGTGGCGCTGCCGACCGGCGATCTCGCCCTGGACTCGTCGCATTTCACCGACGCCACCCAAAACGGGCCCAAGTACCTCGAGATGTACCACGAGGTTCGGGAGACGTTCGACACGCGGCGACAGCACGACCTGGTCAACCAGTTGCAGGCGCTGTTCATGGAAGAGTCCGCGTGGATTCTACTCTACCGCGAAGCCTATCTGTTCGGCGTGAACAAGCGGACCGATTGGCGCCCCACGAGCTACACGCGGATTCATTTCTGGCTGCCGGACGAGCGGGACGCGCGCATTATCGGTTGACGGGTAGCGTGCTGCGGTACGTCGTCCACCGCGTGCTGCTGGCCGTGCTGGTGGTGGCCGGCGTGTCCATCGTGTCGTTTGGCCTGCTGTTTCTGTCGGGCGATCCCGCCGCGGCCCTGGCGGGGGACAACTGGACGCGCACCCAGATCGACGAGTTCAGGCACCAGATGGGCTTCGACCGCCCATGGTACGTGCAATACGGCGATTTCGTGAGCCATGCGGTGCGCGGCGACTTCGGGACGTCGCTGCGGGAGCACCGGCCGGTGTTCGAGCTGCTGATGGAGCGCATGCCGGCCACGCTGGAACTGACCGGCACCGCGTTTGGGATCTCCGCGGTGCTCGGCATCGCGCTCGGCGTCGTCTCGGCGACCCGGCGCCGGTCGCTGTACGATCGCGCGGTGCTCGTCCTCACGTTGGCGGGGCAATCGATGCCCGTCTTTTGGGTCGGGACGATGCTGATTCTCGTATTCGCCGTCCGGCTGGGGTGGCTCCCGATCGCAGGGATGGGCGGGCTCAGCCATCTCGTCCTGCCGGCGACCGCGCTCGGGTTCTTTCCGGTCGCCCGCAACGCGCGAGTGGTGCGGTCCTCGATGCTCGAAGTGCTCGGGGCCGACTACGTGCGGACGGCGCGGGCCAAGGGGCTGCCGGGTCCGCGGGTGCTGCTGGGCCACGCCCTTCGGAACGCCCTGCTGCCGGTGGTCACCCTGCTCGCCCTGGACATCGGGTATCTGCTGAGCGGCGCGGTGATCACGGAAAGCATCTTCGCGTGGCCTGGAGTGGGCCGGCTGACGGTCGCCGCCGTGCTCGGCAAAGACCTGCCGCTTGTGGAGGCTGCGGTCGTCGTCCTCGCCGCGGGCTTTGTCATGATCAATCTCACCGTGGATCTGTGCTACGGCGTCATCGATCCGCGGGTGCGGTTCGAATGATGCTCGCCCCGGCACGGCGGCCGGCCCTCCACGCGGCTCCCGGGCGCGGCGCCGCGGCGGAACTGATGGCGCGGCTGCTGCGCGACCGGCTCACGCTGGCCGGCGCCGGCATTCTCGCGCTGCTCGCCGCGCTGGCCGTCATCGTGCCGCTCGTGTCTCCGGTCGATCCGACGGCGACGAGCCTTCCGGACCGGCTGCTGCCGCCGGCGTGGGTGCCCCGCGGAACGACGGCCCACCTCCTGGGCACCGATGGTCTCGGGCGCGACATCTTGATCCGGATCGTGTACGGCGGCCGGATCAGCCTCACCGTCGGCTTCGGCGCCGCGCTGATCGCGGCGGCGCTCGGTGTGCCGCTCGGATTGTGCTCCGGCTACTTCGGCGGCGCCGCCGACGCGGTCATCATGCGCCTGGTCGACATCCAGCTCGGGTTTCCGTCGATCTTGCTGTACATCAGCGCGCTGGCTGTCGTGAAACCCGGCCTCTTCAACATGGTCGCGATTCTCGGGATCGCCGGGTGGGTCATTCACGCCCGGGTGATCCGCGCGCAGGTGCTCGCCCAGCGGCAGATGGAGTACGTCGAAGCCGCGCGGGCGCTCGGGTCGAGCCACCTCTGGATCCTGAGCCGGCACGTCCTGCCCAATGTACTGGCGCCGGTCGTCGTGATCTCGACGTACTCGATCGCGGTCTTCATCATCACGGCGTCGTCGCTGAGCTTTCTCGGCCTGGGGCTGCCGCCGTCGACCCCCGATTGGGGCCAGATGATCGCGACCTCGATGAACTACATCCGCCGCGCATGGTGGCCGTCGACGTTCGCAGGCCTCGCGCTCAGTCTCACTGTTTTCGGCGTCAGTGTGTTGGGCGATTGGCTCCGCGACTATCTCGATCCGAGACTGCGGGTGGAAACATGAGCGGTTCGTGGATCGCATCCGCCGGCGTGCGGTGCAGCGTGCCGGCGCTTCGATCCCGAGGCGGGATGGTCACGGCCAACCACCGCCTCGCCGCGGAGGCCGGGGCCGCGATGCTGGCGCACGGGGGCAACGCGATCGACGCCGCGGCAGCCGTCTCGTTTGCGGTGGGCGTGGTCGAACCGGCGATGAGCGGGCTCGGCGGCCGCGGCTACCTGGTGATCCATTTCGCCGGCACCGGCCGGACGACCGTGATCGACGGCCACGAACGCGCGCCGATGACGGCGACGCCGGACATGTTCGCGGTCGCCGATACCCGCGAACATCCCACCCCCGGGTGGGGTCCCGAGGTCCCGGTCGTCGGGCAGGCCAACATCGTCGGGCACAGCGCGGTGGCCGTGCCGGGTGTGCTCGGTGCGATCGCGCTGGCGCACGGCCGGTACGGCCGCCTGCCGCTCGCCGCGGTCTTGGAGCCGGCGATCGCCCTCGCCGGCGACGGATTCGAAGTCAGCGTGGCGCTCGCCGCGGTGCTGGCGCAGCACCGGAAGAAGCTTGCGCGGTACGAGGCGACCGCGGCGGTGTTCCTGCCCGGGGGCGCCGCGCCGGCGCCGGGTGAACGGCTTGTGCAGCGCGATCTGGCGCGAACGCTCCGGCTCATCGCCGAACGAGGGCCGGACGAATTCTACACCGGCGGGATCGCCGCGGCGCTTGAAGACGAGATGGCCAGGGGGCAGGGGCTCATCACGCGGCGCGATCTCGCGGCGTTTGCTCCGCGCGTCTGGGACGACGCGCTGACCGGCACGTACCGCGGCCACCGCATTCTCACCGTGCCGGAGGCGACGGGTGGCGTCACCCTGCTGCAAATCCTGAACATGTTGGAGACCGAAGACATCGCGGGCTTCGCGCCGTTCGACCACCGCTATCTCCACCTGCTCTTGGAGGTCTTTCGGGCGGCGTTTCGCGACCGTCTCGCCGTGGTCGACGACCCCGCCTTCGCGCGCGTCCCGTACGCCGGGCTGGTCTCGAAGGCGTTCGCCGCGGCGCGCCGCCGCGCGCTGTCCGCGGATCACGCCGTCGAACGTCTCGAGCCCGCGGATCCCTGGCCGTTCGACGAGGCCGGCGCTACGCTCCCCGCGTCGCAGCCGGCGTCGTGGCGGGCGCCGGCCGTGGAGAGCGATACCACGCATTTCTGCGTGGTGGATGAGGACCGCACGGTCGTGTCGATGACACAGTCGATCATCGACGCGTTCGGCTCCGGCGTCGTCGTCCCGGGGACCGGAATCCTGTTGAACAGCTGCATGCACAACTTCAACCCGCTGCCCGGACAATTGCGGTCGATCGCGCCGTGGAAGCGCTCCGTCCACAACGGTGTACCCGTCGTGGTGCTGGGCGACGACGGCCGTCCGCTCGCGGCGATCGGCGGCGCCGGCGGTACCAAGATCATCACGGGCGTCGCGCAGATACTGGTCAACGTTCTCGACCGCGGATGGGATGTTCAGGCGGCCGTCGAGGCGCCCAGGGTCCACAACGAGGGGGATGCGAGCCAGGTTGACGACCACCTCGGCCGCGAAATCGCCGACCGTCTCGCGGCGATGGGGCACGTGTTCTCAGTCGTGACGCCCCGGTACGCGAGGCCGGTCTTCTCCCGGATCAACGCGATCGCGATCGATCCGGACGGCACCCTCACCGGCGGTACGGACCCGCTCGGCGACGCGGGCGCCGCCGCGGTCTAGGCGCATGCGGGGCATCATCGTCGCGCCCGAGCCGCCGGCCGCCGAGGCCGGCCGCGAGATTTTGGCCCAGGGCGGCAACGCGGCCGACGCGGCGGTCGCCGTGGCGCAGGCCCAGGGCGTCGGCGTTGTCGCGTGGGCTGGTGCGTGAAGAGGAGGGAGGAGAACGCATGGACGAGGCTGCTACACCGTACGCCGCGACCGGCGACCTGACCGAGGCGATCACAATCCTGGCCAACGCCTCGCCGGCGTGGGTCAGCGACGCGCAGAGCACGATGAACACGATGGATCCCGGCATCAAGCCGGTATGGCCCGGCGCGCGGGTCGTGGGCCCGGTGTTCACGGCGCGGTGCCTGCCGGAGAGCATCATCACGGTCCACAAGGCGCTGCTGGAGGCGCCGAAGGGTGCGGTGATCGTGGCCGACGGCGGCGGCGCGCACACCGGCGCGCTGTTCGGGGAGCTGATGGCGACGGAGGCGCGCAAACGTGGCATCGCCGGGCTCATCGTCGACGGCGCGGTGCGCGACACGGAAGCGCTTCGAGCCCTGAAGTTCCCGGTGTTCGCGCGCGCGGTCACGCCGCGCGTCGGCTCGAACCGGCGGCTCGGGACCACGCAGGAGGCGGTCGTCTGCGGCGGCGTGCCGGTCCACCCCGGCGACGTCGTCCTCGCCGCGCACGACGGCGTCGTGGTGGTGCCGCGGGCGCGCCTCGCCGCGGTCGTCGCGGCCGTGCAGGCGATCGAGAAGAAGGAGGCCGACCTGCGGGCCCGGATGGGCCGCGGGGAAGGGCTCGCCGAGATGATCGGCATGCTGCCGATCATCTATCCGAAATGAAGGGCATGATCGTCTGCGCGGAGCCCCTCGCCGCGCAGGCCGGCCGGGAGATTCTGCTGGAGGGCAACGCGGCCGACGCCGCCGTGGCCACCGCGTTCGCCCAGGGCGTCGTGAACCCGTTCATGTGCGGGCTCGGCGGCATGGGGATCGCCGCCGTCCATCACGGCCCCACGGCCGAGCGCGCGGTGATCGACTGCTACGCCGCGATCGGCTCGGTGCCGCCGCCGGCGTCCTGGGTCGACGAGTACGTGGGGCGCCTCGAGACGTACGGCCGGTTCGTGATCAACAGCGAGGACAACCAGGCAGGCTACAAGTCGATTATGGTGCCCGGCGTGGTCCGCGGCTACCACGAAATGTGGCAGCGATACGGCTCGGGCCGCGTGCCGTGGCGCCGCCTCATGGAGCCGGCCGCGCGGCTGGCGCAGGAGGGCTACGCGGTCGGCGCCGCGCTTGCCGAGATGTGGGCCCGGGACGAGGACGCGCCGGGGCTCCCGAGCCGGGCCAAGAAGTTCGCGCGCTCGCCGGAAGCCGCGCGCATCTTCGGCCGGCCGTACCCGGAGGGCAAGCGGTTCGCGCAGCCCGACTACGCGCGGACGCTCGAGCGGATCGGCGATGGCGGACCGGACGATTTCTACACGGGCTCGCTCGGCCGGGAGATCGCGGACGACCTCGAGCGCGGGGCGTCCCTGATCGCGCCGCACGACCTGGCCGAATACCGCGCCCGGCCGCTTCCGCCGCTCACCGGCACATACCACGAATGCGAGGTCGCCGGCCCCCCGGTGCCGTGCGGGACGGCGCATCTCATCGAGATGCTCCAGGTCGCCGACGGCCTCGAGTGGGCGCGGCTCGATCCGCTCGGCCCGGACTACGTGGAACTCGCCACCGCGATCATGCGGGTCACCTTCGGCGAACACGTGCCGCTCAAACTCGATCCGCCGTATCTCGTGGCGCACCACCGGCTCCACGAACTCACCTCGCGCGGCCACGCCGACGAGGTCCGGCGGCGCATCACCGCGGAGCGGCGGGGCGCCGACCCCGGCACGACGCATCTGACGGCCGCCGACGGCGACGGCACGGTCGTCAGTTTCACGCACTCGCTCGGCTCCGGCGCGGGGTCCGGGGTCGTGACCCGCGGCCTGGGCTTCCTCTACAACAACTTTCTCGGGCACTACAACCCGCTGCCGAACCGGTGGGATTCGATCGTCCCCGGCAAGCGCGGGGTCGGCACGACACCGGCCGTGCTCTATCGCGGCGGCCGGCCGTGGCTCGGCATCGGCGCGGCGGGCGGCAGCCGCATCAACACCGCGGTCTTCCAGACGGTGCTCAACGTCGTGGAGCGCGGGATGACCGCGCGCGACGCGGTCGCCGCGCCGCGCTGCCACTCTGAGGAGGCGATGATCGTCTTCGTCGAGGAGGGGTATCCCGAAGCGACCGTGCGCGACCTCGCGCGCCGGGGCTACGACGTCCGTCGGACGCAGCACGTGGCGCGCGTCCAGGCCGTCCTGATCGATCCGTCGGGCACGATGCACGCCGGTCCGGATCCGCGCGGGGGGAGCGGATCGGCGCAGGTGCCGGAAAAAGGAGGATGAGATGATTCGAGTGATCGCGCTGGTCTGCCTTGTGGCGGTGTCGGTGGCCGGTCCGCCGGTGCGCGTCGGTGCCGCGGAGCCGGGCGGGACGCTCCGCGTGGCGCTCACGTCGGACGTCGTGAAGCTCGATCCGCACCGCGCCAACGACTGTTTCTCGACCTACGTCTTCGATGAGATCTTCGACACGCTCGTCGCGCTCGACGACCACCTCAACTTCGTCCCACACGTCGCCGAGTCGTGGCAGGCCTCGCCGGACGGGACGGTGTGGACGTTCAAGATCAGGAAGGGCATCACGTTCAGCGACGGCTCCCCGCTGACGGCGAAGGACGTGGCGTTCTCGTTCCACCGGATCCTGGACGTGCCGGAAGCGGTCTCCGGCAAACTGTCGAAGGTCAACATGATCGCCGCGGTCGACCTGGTGGACGACTCCACCGTGCGCTTCCGGCTGAAGCGTCCCTACGCGCCGTTCCTCGGCGCGGCCCGCCAGCACATCGTGCCGCAGGCCGTCGTCGAGCGGATGGGCGACGAGGCGTTCAACCGGGCGCCGGTCGGCTCGGGTCCCTTCCGGCTGCGGGCCTGGCGGAAGGGCGAGCAGGTCACGCTCGTCCGCAACGACCGCTTCTGGCTCAAGAAGCCCAATCTGGACTCGGTGGTCTTCCGGCCGATCGAGGACGGTACGTCCCGCACGCTGGCGCTCCTGGCCGGCGAGGTGGACATGGTGGACAGCCTGCTGCCGCAGATGATCGACCGCGTGCGGGGCGGCGGGTTCACGGTCATCATCAAGCCCAATCTGTTCTACCAGTACCTGGGGTTCCGGCAGTACGCGCCCCCGTACACCAACGTGAAGTTCCGCGTGATGGTCCAGCAGGCGATCGACGTCGACCGGCTCGTCGCCACGGTGTACGGCCGCGGCGGCACGCGCGCGTACTCGCCCGTCGAGCCCGGCCTCTGGCCGCGGGACGAGGCGGCGTGGAAGGCGGCGACGCCGAAGTACGACCCGGCCAGAGCCAAGGCGCTGTTCGAGGAGCTGATCAAAGACGGCGTCATGACCAAGGACACGCCCATTGTCGTGCACGTGTCCCAGAACACGGACACGCAGAAGATCGGCGAAATCGTCGTGACGAGCCTGAAGCAGATCGGGGTCAACGCGACGCTCAAGGTCTCGGAGTGGACCGCGTTTCTCGACAACGTCATCAACTCCAAGGACGGCGAAATCTACACGCTCGGCACCTCACCCGCGCAGCCCGATCCGGACGCCGTCTACGCCTGGCTCTTCGCCACCGCGTCCAACAACGGCGGCAACATCCTGGGCCTCAAGGCCGTCGACAACAAGGCGGTGGACGACCTGATCGCGCGGGCGGCCGCGACGACCGACCGCCGTCTCCGCGAACAGCTGTATACGCGGATCAACGAGACCGTGATCTTCAACCAGCGCTACCACGTCCCGCTGGTGTACCCGAACCAGATCGTCGGACTGAGCGCGAAGGTGCACGATCCGGTCCCGATGCCGATCTGCGGCTCCTGGATGGTGACGGGCCAGCACAACACCTGGATGTCGCGGTAACCGGGTCCGGTGGTTCAGTTCGTCGCGCGGCGCATCGCGTTCCTGATCCCCACGGTGCTCGGCGTCGCGTTTCTGGTGTTTCTGCTGCTGCATCTCGTGCCGGGAGATCCGGTGCGGGTGATGGCCGGCGCCGACGTCTCCGAGCGCGCGGTGCAGGAGCTGCGGACCAAGCTGGGACTGAACCGTCCGCTGCTCGTCCAGTTCGGCTACTATCTGCTGGGTCTGCTGCACGGCGACATGGGCACCTCGCTGCGGTTCGACGATACCGTGACGTCGCTGGTGCTGGCGCGTTTTCCGGCGACGCTCGAGCTCGCCGCGGTGTCGCTCGGCCTCTCGCTGGCGGCCGGGATCCCGCTGGGCGTCGTCGCGGCATTCCGCGTCCGCTCGGTGTGGGACGCGGCGTGCACGACGGTCTCGCTGCTCGGCGCGGCCGTGCCGGTGTTTTGGCTCGGCATCCTGCTCGCGTATCTCTTCGGGGTGGTCCTGAAGTGGCTTCCGATCACGGGGCGGGGCGGCCCCTTGTGGACGGCTGCCGGCTGGGCCCACATCGTGCTGCCGGCCGTGTCGCTCGCGGTGACTCAGCTCGCGTTCACGACGCGGCTGGTGCGCGACCGGATGGTCGAGGTGCTCGGGATGGATTACGTGCGGTCGGCGCGTGCGAAGGGGCTCAGCGAAGCGCGCGTCATCTACCACCACTCCTTGAAAAACGCGATGATCCTGATCGTCGCGAACACGGGCCTGCAGCTCGGCTACCTTCTCGGCGGGTCGGTGCTGACCGAGACGGTGTTCGTGTGGCCCGGGATGGGCCGTCTGGCGGTGCAGGCGATCTCCGGGCGCGACTTCCCGGTGGTACAGGGGGTCACGCTGGCGTTCGCGGCGTCGTTTGTGCTGATCAACATGCTGGTCGATATGTGCTACATGTGGCTTGACCCACGCCTTCGCTATGCGTGAGTTTTGGGAGCGGTTTCGAAAGAACCGCCAGGGCGTGGCCGGCCTCGTGCTCGTCGGCCTGCTCTTCGCGGTCGCGGCCGCGGCGCCGGTGCTGTCGCGCTGGAGACCCGACGCGATGGATCTGGTGCTTCAATACCAGCCGCCGTCGTGGCACCATCTACTGGGGACGGACGAGTTTGGCCGCGACGTGCTGACCCGGATTTTCTACGGCGCGCGGGTGGTGATCGGCGTGGCGCTGCCGGCGACGGCGCTGGCCCTCGGCCTCGGCGTGACGCTGGGACTCACGGCCGGACTCAACGGAGGGATGGTGGAGCAGGTGCTGATGCGGGTGATCGACGTGCTGCTTGCATTCCCGAGCCTCGTGCTGGCGATCGGGCTGGTCGCCGCCGCCGGGCCGAGTCTCGTCAACATCATCCTCGTGATCGGCGTGACGCGCGCGCCGACCTACGGCCGGCTGATTCACGGCATGGTGCTGAGCCTGCGGCATCTCGAGTTCGTCGACGCGGCGCGGGCCACGGGGGCAACGATGTTCCGCATCGGCGCCCGGCACATCTTGCCGAACGTCGTCAGTCCCCTGCTAGTGTACTCCAGCCTGACGGTCGGCGCGAGCATTCTCACCATTTCCGGGTTGAGCTTTCTCGGCATCGGGGTGCAGCCGCCGGCGGCCGACTGGGGCGTCATGCTGACCCGCGGCCGCGAGTACCTCATGGTGGCGCCGTGGATTCCGTTCTTCCCGGGGCTCGCGATTTTTCTCACCGTGATGGGCTTCAATCTTCTCGGCGACGGGCTGCGCGACGCGCTGGACCCGCGCCTGAAGCTGATGGCGTAGGCCGTGCGGCGAAAGAACACGCGGCCGTCGAACCGCGCCGTCCCGCCGGCACCGGTCCGCCGCGCGGCCGGCGGTCCTACGACGGACCGGGGACTGCGCGTGCGGCCCCACACCTTCTTCGGCTGCCCGCCGCGGGACGACGCAGGCCCGCGCACCGACGTCGCCTTCCTCGGCGCGCCGTTTGATCTCGGCACGACGCTGCGGCCGGGCGCCCGCTTCGGTCCCGACGCGGTACGCGCGGCGTCGGCGTGGTGGCAGTACGCGCGCGACGCGGACTCGCGCGCGGGCGCGGGCTCAGACCGCGCCGCGGCGGCCGGTCCCGAAACGCCTACCGCGGAAGGGTGGTACGACCTCGACGCCGGACGCTGGATCCTCCGCGGCGTGTCGATGGCCGACTGGGGCGACGTCCGGATCACGCCGACCGACCTCCACGCCAACCTCGACCGCATCACGGCGGGCGTCCGTGCCGTGCTCGAAGCGGGCAGCCTGCCGGTCCTGGTCGGCGGGGACCACGCGGTCACGTATCCCGCGATCCGCGCCTTTGCCGGTCGCGGGCCCCTGCACATCGTGCAGTTCGACAGCCACCAGGACTTCAACGACGAGCGCCACGGGGTGCGCTTCGGCCACGGGAACGTGACGCGACGCGCGTCCGAGCTGCCGTTCGTCACGGGGGTGTCCCAGATCGGCCTCAGGAGCCTCCAGAAGTACACCGATACGCTGGACGCCGGCCGGCGGTACGGCATCCACACGGTGAGCGCGTCCGAGTTGCGCCGGCGCGGACCACGGGCCGCCGCGGCGGCGGTGCCGGCCGGTGTCCGGTGCTACCTCACGCTCGACATCGACGGGCTCGACATCGCGGCGGCTCCCGGGACGGGCACGCCGGAACCCGGCGGCCTGACGTTCCCGGAGATGCGCGACGCCGTGCGCGCGATCGCGGCGCGCTGCCGCATCGTGGGCCTGGACCTGGTGGAAGTGTCGCCGCCGTACGATTGGGCGGAGGTCACGTCGCGGACGGCGGCGCGCCTGCTGCTCGATACGCTCGCCGCGGTGTTCGACGGGCCGGGGGCTACGTCACAGACCGCAGCCGCGGGTCGAAGGCGTCCCGGACCGCGTTCCCGAGGAGATTGAAGCCGAGGACCGCGAGGAAGATCGCGAGCCCCGGGAACGTCGGGTACCACCACGCGTCGACCATGTAGCTGCGGGCTTGGGCGATGATCGCGCCCCACTCCGGCGTGGGCGGCTGGGCGCCGAGCCCGATGAAGCTCAGGCTCGCGCTCGCCAGGATCGCGAACCCGATGTCGATCGACGCCTGGATCACGACCGTGGTGCCGACGTTCGGCAGCAGGTGCCTCATCAAGATTCGCGGCCGTCCCGCGCCGAGCGAGACGGCGGCGAGGACGTACTCCTGCTCCCGCAGCGAGAGGAGCTGCCCGCGGACGAGCCGCGTGTACCACGGCCACCACGAGAGCGCGATCGCGACCACGCTGTTCGAGAGGCCCGGCCCGAGCGTCGCCGCGATGGCGATCGCCAGCACGAGGCGCGGGAACGCGAGAAACACGTCGGTCGTGCGCATGATCACCTCGTCCATCCAGCCGCCCCAATAGCCGGCGATCAGGCCGAGCCCGACGCCGAGCACCATGGCCAGAACGAGCACGACCACCCCGACCGCGAGCGAGATGCGCGCGCCGGTGAGTACGCGGCTCAGCAGGTCGCGGCCGAGGTCGTCCGTGCCGAACCAGTGCACCGGCGACGGCGGCCGCAGCTTGTCGGCGGCCGAGATGTGAAACGGGTCGTACGGCGCCGCGGCCGGGCCGGCCAGCGCGACGGCGACCAAGAGGCCCACGATCGCGGTGCCGATCCACGCCGACGGGATGCGGGCGAGCAGCCGGAGCGAGCGGCGCAGATAGCTCGTGCCGGCACGGCGGCCGAGACTAGTAGCGGATACGCGGGTCGATGACAGCATACAAGAGGTCGACGCCGAGGTTGACGAGCACGAACGTAAGCGTCAGCAGCAGCGACGTCCCCATGATCGCGGAGTAGTCGAACGCCGTGATCGCGTTGACGCTGTAGAGACCGACGCCGGGCCAGTCGAAGATCAATTCCACGAGGAACACGCCGCCGAGCAGGCCGCTCGTGTACAGCCCGAGGACGGTGACGACCGGGATCAACGCGTTGCGCAGGCCGTGGTGGACGAACACCCGCGACGACACGAGGCCCTTGGCCCAGGCGGTCCGGATGTAGTCCTGCGACAGCGCCTCGAGCATCGTGGAGCGCGTGATGCGGACCGTCGGCGCGAGCGACGTGAGCGCGAGCGACAGGCTCGGCAGCGCGAGGTGGCTGAGCGCGCTGCCGAGGTCGCCGGCGTTGCCGGTGAGGAGGCTGTCGATCACGTACAGGCCGGTGATGTGATGCGGCGGGATCGCGGTGATCGCGAGCCGGCCGGAGAGCGGAAACCAGCCCAGGTTCCGCACGAAGATCAGCTGCAGCAGGATGCCGAAGAAGAAAATCGGGAACGACAGGCCGCTCACGCTGAGCACCTGCGCGAGGAGATCGATCGTGCTGCCCGACCGCACCGCGGAGAGGATGCCGAGCGGGACGCCGAGCACCACGGTGAGCAGCATCGCGGCCGCGGTCAGTTCGATCGTCGCCGGGAAGTACTGCAGCAGGTCGCCCAGCACGGGGGCGTTGGTCAGCATCGAGACGCCGAGGTTGCCGCGGGCGAGCCGCGCGATATAGACGAGGTACTGCTCGGGGAGCGGCCGGTCCAGACCGAACGCGTGGCGGACCGCCGCGACCTGCTCCGCTCCCGCGTGCTCGCCCGCGATCAGTTTGGCGGGGTCGGCCGGGATCAGATGCGTCAGGATGAAAAGGAGAAGGCTCACCCCGATCAGCAAGGGCGGGATCAGGGCGAGCCTTCTCAGCGCGTAAGCGGCCAATCCCCCTCCGGGGGACTACGGCGAACGTTCTACGTCTTCGAGATCCCGTACACGTCGAATGTGTTGCCGAGCCACGGATTGTAGCTGTAGCCTTCGACGTTGCTGCGCATCGGCACGCGGTTGATCAGGGTGCCGATGAAAATCGCCCCGGCCTCCTGGACGACGACCTTCTGGGCGTCGCGGAACAGCGCGACGCGCTTGCCCTGGTCCGTGATCTGGTTCGCCTGCTTCATCAGCGATTCGACCTTGTCGTTGGCGTAGAAGCTGAAGTTCCATCCCGCGGTGCCCCACCCGTCGCGGCCGAACGTGGCGTCGAGCATCGAGGACGGGTCGGCGTAGTCGGGATAGTTGCGCACCGGCAGGAGGTCCGGCGCGGTCTCCGGCTTCCCGGCCTTCTCCAGCAGCACGGACGAGGTCATCGACTGGATATTCACGTTGATGTTGAGGGTCTTGAGCTGGTTCTGGAGAATCTCCGCCGCCTTCTGGAACGTCGGATCGCCCTGGAAGAGGAACAGGCTCAGCGTGAAGCCGCCGCTCGGATGGCTCGATTCGCTCAGGAGCTGCTTGGCCTTCGCCATGTCGAACTTGTACGGCTTGTCGGACGGCGAGAGATGCGACGGGTCGCTCTGCGGCAGCGGGCCGTACAGCGGCGCCAGGTTGCCGTTGAAGATCAGGCTCTTCGCGCCTTCGTAGTCGAAGGCGTAGGAGAGCGCCTGCCGGACCTTCACGTCGTTGAGCGGCGCGCGCTGGCAGTGCATCGCGATGTAGAAGATCCGCTGCGTCGAGAACGAGGCCACCTTGATGCCGGACTCTTTGGCCAGCGCGTCGATGATGTCGGGCGCCACGACGGTCAGGATGTCCGCGTCCTGCCGCTCGAGCATCAGGCGCTGGGTCGACGCTTCCGGCGTGATCTTGAAGATGACCGTCTTGACGTGGTTGCCCTGCCATCCGCCCCAATAGTCGGGGAACGCGGACAGCACCACCTGGCCGGCGCCCTTGTCGTAGCTCGCGATTCTGTACGGGCCCGTGCCGGCCTCGTTCGCGGCGAACCAGCCCTGGCCCATGTCGGTGCCCGAGGTATGGCCGCTCACGGCCGTGGGGCTGACCATGAGGGCGCCCGACACCGCCGCGAGCTTCGAGAGAAACGCCGCGTCGGAACCGGTCAAGTTGAACCGGACCGTCAGGGGATCCGGCGTGTCGATCGTATCCACCGTGCCCTTGTAGGCGTAACCCATGCCGCGGTTGATCTTGATGAGCCGCTCCACCGTGTTCTTGACCGCGGCCGACGTAAACGGCGTGCCGTCGTGGAACTTGACCCCGGACCGGAGCTTGAAGGTCCAGTGCTTCGCGTCCGGCGTGCTCTGCCACGACGTGGCGAGCCTGGGGACGACCTGCGCGGTGCCGCCTTTGAGCGTCACCAGGCTCTCATAGACGCCGCGCGTGATGCGGACGGTATTGTCATACACGATCTGCGGATCGAACGTCTGCACGGACGTATCCTGGGCCACCACCAGGGTCTCGGGACCTACACCCGCCGCGGCGGCGCGTCCGGGACGCAGCAGGTCCTGGACACCCGTGGCGCCCGTACCGATGGCGGCGGCGCCGAGCCCGGCCGCCCGCAAGAACTTGCGGCGAGAGATCCCTGACCGCGAGCCAGACTGCCTCATGCGTTCTGCCTCCCTTGAGCGTTTTCTCGTGACGCGTGGAACGCCGGTGATGGTCTTGTAACGAGGATGCGCTCGGGGTGGTTCGGATGGGAGGCCGCCAAGTCCTTCGTGCGGCGCGGAGAAGGGGGCGGCCCGCGCATACCGAATTTGCTTATTCCTGCTCTTACCGGCGGTTCCTCAGGAGGTCCATTGATGAAGGCGATCGACAGGCCCGAGCATGGCCGGCACACCGTGACGCGCGTCAGCCGTCGTGAGCTCCTCCACCTTGTCGCCCTTGCCGGGGTCGGGGGCGGCCTCGCCGCCGCGCTCGATCCGTTCCCCGCGGGCGCCGCGGCCGCGCGGGGCGGCGTCTGGCGGATGGCGATTCCGGGGAATCCGACGGCGTACCCGGTCACGATTCCCGGCAAGCTCGTCGATATCCTCGTCGACAAGACGCTGTTCAGCACGCTCGTCAAGTACGAGCTGCGGGGCGGCGCGATCGTGGTCGTGCCGGACCTCGCCGAGTCGTGGAGCGCGAACGCCGCCCTCACGGAGTACACCTTCCGGCTGCGGCGCAACGCGAAGTGGCACGACGGGCGGCCGGTCACCGCGGACGACGTGAAGTTCTCGATCGACGCGCAGCTCAACCCCAAGGTGAACGCCGGCATGGCCGGGGTGGTCTCCGCGATCTCGCAGGTGACGGCCGTCGACCCCGCGACCGTGCGGATGACCCTCAAGGCGCCGTACGCGTCGCTGCCGGTGATGCTCGGCTACAACATCGCGATCGTCCCGAAGCATCTGCTGGACGGCCAGGATCTGAACCAGCCGGTGTCGTTCATCCAGCATCCGATCGGCAGCGGGCCGTTCAAGTTCAAGACGTTCGCGCAGGACAGCCACCTCGAGGTGGAAGCGAACAAGGACTACTACGGCGGGGCGCCGCTGCTCGACGGTATCGTCTTCAAGGTGATCCCGGACGGCAACGCGCGGCTCGCGCAGCTCAAGTCCGGCGACATCGACTTCACGGTGATCGATCCGCCGCAACTCGCCGCGGTGCAGGGCGTGCCGAACCTCGAGGTGCGGCGAGCTCCCCAGGTCAATTACTATTTCTTCGCGGTCAACCACGAGCGGCCGAAGTTCGCCGATGCGCGCGTGCGCCAGGCGCTCTCGTACGCGATCGACAAGCAGGCGATCGTCAAGAATATCCTGAAGGGCGACGGCCGCGTCGCCACGGGCCCGATCAACCCGCTGCTGGGCCCCTACTACAACCCGAAGGTCGAAAGCTACCCCTACAATCTTGAGAAGGCGCAGAGCCTCCTCGCCGAGGCCGGGTGGAAGAAAGGCCCGGACGGCGTACTGGCCAACGCGAAAGGCGAGAAGTTCACGCTGCTCTTCAACGGGCCGAAAGGCTATCCCGTGATGGAACAGGTGATCACGTACGCGCAGCAGCAGTATCAGAAGCTGGGCGCCGAGGTCACGTTGGACATCGTCGACTGGCCCGTGCACCTCCAGAAGTACCACGACCGCGCCTACGACCTGCTGATGGAGTGGTGGATCACGCCGCCGAACGCGGACCTGTACGACCACTATTACAGCCAGTCGTCCAACAACTGGTGGTCGTACAACAATCCGGCGCTCGACAAGATGCTGATCGCGGCGCGCACCGAGCCCGACGAAAAGAAGCGGATCGCGATGTACCACGACATCCAGGCCGTCATCGCCAGGGACGTGCCGGTGATCTACCTGTACTATCCGCCGGAGCTCCAGGCGATGAACACACGGACGCAGGGGCTGCCGCTCATCGGGTACCGCGACGCGCTGACCTGGATGACCAAAGTCTGGGTTCGCTCCTGATCTTCAGGCGCGGGGGATACCCGCCCCCCGCGCCTGGATGACCGCTCGATGACGGGATACGTGCTGCGCCGCCTCGGTCAGGCGGCCGTGCTGCTGTGGATCGTGAGCGTGATCACGTTCGTGCTGATCCACACCGCGCCCGGCGGGCCGGCCATGTTGCAAAATCCCGACCTCGGCCGGGACCAGATCGCGCGGTTCCGCGCCAACCTCGGGCTCGACGATCCGCTGCCGGTGCAGTACCTGCGCTGGCTGCGCGCGGCGGCGCGGGGGGACTTCGGCCGCAGCTACAACACGGTGGAACCCGTGCTGCGGCTCGTGGGCACGCGCCTGCCGAACACGCTGCTGCTGACCGGCGTGGCGCTCGGCCTCGCGGTCGCCTTCGCGATCCCGCTCGGCGTGCTCAGCGCGACCTACCGCAACACGGCGATCGACCGGACGATCGCCGGCCTGAGCTTCATGGGGATCTCCACGCCGGTCTTCTGGCTCGGCATCGTCCTGATCGTCGTCTTCTCCGTCCAGCTCAAGACCCTCCCGGCCGGGGGGATGTATCAGATCGGCGCCGGCTTCTCCGTCGTGGACAGGCTGCGCCACCTGGCGATGCCGGTGTTCGTGCTCACGCTCGCCAACCTCGCCGAGGTCACCCGCTACACGCGCTCGGCGATGATCGGGGCGCTCGGCGAAGATTACGTGCGGACCGCGCACGCGAAGGGCCTGCCCGCCGCGACCGTGCTCTTCCGCCACGCACTGCGCAACGCGCTCATCCCCGTGATCACGATCGTCGGCGTGTACCTGCCGCGGGCGGTGAGCGCGACGGCGATCACGGAAACGGTGTTCTCGTGGCCCGGCATGGGACAGCTCGCCGTGCAGTCGGCCGCGACGCGCGACTATCCCGTGGTGCTCGGGGCCACGCTGGCCGTGGCGGTGTTCGCGGTGGGGAGCAGTCTTCTGACCGATCTCGCGTACGGCTACGCCGATCCGCGGATCCGGTTGGGCTGACGATGGCGACGCAGTCGCTCGCGCGCGAGGGCGTCCCGGGTCGGCCGGCCGCGCGGCCGGCCCGCCGGATGGCGTGGCGGCGCTTCCGGAGGAACGGGGCGGCGGTCGCCTCCACGGCGTTCCTGCTGCTGATGTACGCCGTGGCCGCCGGGGGGCCGCTCCTCAGCCCGTACCCGCCGAACGCCGTCGACATCATGAACGCCAACGCGCGTCCGTCGCCGGCCCACTGGCTCGGCACGGACGAGAACGGCCGGGACGTGCTCGCGCGCGCGATCGCCGGCGCCCGCACGACGATGACCGTCGGGCTGATCGCGATGGTCATCGCCGTCGTGATCGGGGCGTGCGTCGGCAGCCTCGGGGGGTACTTCGGCGGCTGGGCCGACGCGGTGCTGATGCGGTTCACCGACGGCATGATGGCGATCCCATACTTTTTTCTGGTGCTGATCGTGGTCGCGGTCTTCGGCTCGAGCTTCCGCAACATTCTCGCCGCGATCGGCGTCACGAGCTGGATGGTCGTGGCCCGGATCGTCCGCGGCGACGTGCTGCGGTACCGCGGGCTGGACTTCGTGCTCGCGGCGCGGGCGCTCGGCGCGCGCTCCGCGCGCATCCTCGTCCGGCACATCGTGCCGCAGGCCGCGCCGTCGATCATCGTCGCGGCGACGTTCGGCGTGGCGAACGCGATCCTTCTGGAGTCGGCGCTCAGCTACCTCGGGCTCGGCATCCAGGCGCCCCAGGCGAGCTGGGGCAACATGCTGAGCAACGCGCAGGCGTACGTGTGGGAGAACCCGCTGCTGCCGGTCTACCCGGGCCTGCTGATCCTCGTCACCGTGCTGGCGTACAATTTTCTCGGCGACGCGCTGCGGGACGCGCTCGACCCGCGGTATCGCGAAAGCGACGTGTAGGAAGGGGGCGGGCGGCATGAGTGGTGCGGCGGAGATCACGGGGTGGAGCGACGCGGCGCTCGAGGGGCGCGTGCTGGACGGCGTCTCGCTGAAGGCGCCGTGGCGGGTGGTCGAAGACTTCTCGAAACTCGTGCGGCTCTCCGGGTCGCCGGAGGAGCGCCGCGCGTTCGAGATCCTGACGCGACACCTCGAGAAATGGGGGGTGCCGCACCAGCTGCACGAGCCGATGTGCTTCATCTCGATCCCGGGCCCCTCGACCGTGCGGTGCAACGGCACCGCCTACCGGGCCAAGACGCCCGCGATGTCGGTCTCGACCGGCGGGCAGGACGTGAGCGGCGAGCTCGTCTACGTGCGCGGGGCCGGCGGGGAGAGCGCCTACGACGTGTTCTCGACCGGCGTCGAGTTCGGCGGCACCCGCGTCGCCGGCAAGATCGTGCTTACCGAGGGGATGGCGTCGCCCGGCAAGGTGAAGGACCTGATGGCCGCCGGGGCGCTCGCCGGCATCTTCGTCAACCCCGGCCAGAACATTCATGAAGGGATCTGCACCACCATCTGGGGCACCCCGGATCTGGACTCGGCGCCGCGGCAGCCGTCGATCCCGGTCGTGGCGGTCAACCATCCCGACGGAGCGGCGCTGATCCGCGCGGCGCAGCAGGAGGCCCGCGCGTCCGTCGCCACCCAGCTCGACACCGGGTGGCGGAGGATTCCGGTGCTGGTCGCGGAGATCCCGGGGCGGCAGGCGCCGGACGAGTTCGTCCTGCTGCACGGGCATCTCGACGGCTGGCACTTCGGCGTCGGCGACAACGCCACGGGCGACGCAACGATGCTCGAGCTCGCGCGCGTCTTCTGGCGGCACCGCCGCCGCCTCGCGCGCACGCTGCGGATCGCGTGGTGGTCCGGCCACTCGCACGGCCGGTACGCCGGCTCGACCTGGTACAGCGACGCGCACGCGCTCGACCTCGCCCGCGGCGGCGTGGCGCAGGTCAACTGCGACTCCCCCGGCTGCCGCTGGGCGACGACGTTCAATCATCTGACCGCGATGAGCGAGACGGTGCCGCTCGTGGAGGCGGTGATCCGCTCGACGGCCGGCATCACCCCGCAGCCGGAGCGGCCGCCGCGCGCCGGCGACTACTCGTTCAACGACATCGGGCTCTCGTCGTTCTACATGCTGAGCTCGACGATGTCGGAAGCGGACCGGGCGGCCAAGCAGTACTACGCGGTCGGCGGCTGCGGCGGCAACATTGCGTGGCACACCGAGGACGACCTCATGGAGATCGCCGACAAGGACAATCTGCTCCGGGACATGCGTGTGTACGCCGCGTCCGTGCTGCGCGTGCTCCAGGCACCGGTCCACCCCTTCGACTGGACGCGGACCGCGGCTGAATTCCGGGAGACGCTCGATTCGTATGGACGGGCGGCCGGCGATCACTTCGACTTCGGCCCCGCGCGCGCGGCGCTCGACGCCCTGCAGGCCGGGCTCGAGACGTTTTACGGCAAGGCCCCGGCGCGGGGGACCGCCAAGACGGCCGCGGTGCGGCGGTTCAACGCCGCGCAGCGCCGCCTCGGCCGCCTGCTCATTCCCGTCAACTACAGCCGGATGCCGGCGTTCTGGCACGACCCGGCGGTCAACGTGCCGCCGCTGCCTGATCTCGCGCCCGCCCTCGGCGCGGTGCGGGCCGCGGGCAACACGGCGCAGGAAGGCATCCTGCGCGCCCATCTGACCCGCGGGCAGAACCGCCTCGTCTGGGCGCTCGAGCAGGCGAGGGAGGTCGTGGAGAGGTGATCGGCGGCTAGGAGACGATCCCCAGGCAGTCTTCCACGATCCGGCAGGCCGTCTGCGCCGAGTCGAGCACCGCGTTGCGGCCGCGCACGAGGTCGGTCAGTAGAAATTTGGCTTGATCGCCGTCCGGCGGCAGCGCCGCGAGCCGGCGGGCGCCGGTGAGGCGCGGCAGGAACTCGTTGTCGAGCGCAGGATCGTGCGCGTACCGGCCGGCGACCGTGTACGTCGCCGGAATCAGCGTCCGTCCCAGCAGGCGGTAGCATTCGTTGATCGCGCGCGCCCGTTTGGCCGCGGGCGCGGCTCCGGACGATGGGGTCGCCTGCGCGGCCGCCTGCGCGAGCCGGCCGCACAACTCCTCGAGGCGTCCCGCGGCCGAGACGGCCGGCGCCAAATCGAACGACGGTCCCGCCTCGGCGGCGAGCGTCCGCAGCTGCGCGTGCAGATCGGCGGCCGCCGCGGCGTAATCGAGCGGCAGGATCGGATCGGTCAGCAGGCGGTCGAGGGCCAGCTCGAAGATCTTCGCGTCGCGGAGGAGCCGCTCCGGATCGATCTTGTCGAGCGTGTCGTGCGGCGTGTGCCACCACCAGCCGAGGCTCCCGTCCACCTGATGCGACAGCGAGCCGAAGAGCGACGGGATTCCGATGCCGAGGAACGACTGGTCGGAATCGCGCCCCACCCGCTTGGGCGTGAGCGCGGCGCCGGCGATCTCCCGCACGGCCCACGCGCCGAGCCCCGACGTCTGCGGCATCGAGTTGGTGACGAAGCGGTCCGCGCCCGTGCCCCCGACGGAGTCGATGTTGACGTGCGCGACGCAGTGCTCCGCGAGGTCGGACCAGTGATTGTCCGCGTACCAGGCCGACGACGAGTACCGGCCGTGCGAATGGCCGGACCACATCGCCACGCGCAGGCCGCGGCGCCACGCGGCGCGGCGTTCGGCCAGCACGCGGGCGACCTCGAGCGTGGTCGCGTTCGCGCTGCCGTTGTCCATCGCGCCGAGGTGCCAGCCGTCGAGGTGGCCCGAGAACAGCACGAACATGTCCGGCTCCGCCGCCGCATGGCCCGCGGCGAGGTCGGCCAGTACGATCGGGGTGTGCGTCCACCCCGTCCGTACCTCGGCCGTGAAGCGCGCCGCGGCGCGTCCCTCGGCGCAGAGACGGCGCAGCGCCTGGCCGTCCGCCTGGTGGACCGACACCATCGGGATCGCCGGCAGCGTGCCGGCGGTGCTCGGCGCGGGATTGCCCCATACCGGCGAGACGCACATCTCGTGCGCGTGCCGGCCGCTGACGAAGATGAGGCCCGCCGCACCGAGGCGTGATCCCAGCACCGCCTGCTCCGGCGTGGCCAGGTCGTCCACGAGCGCGATCTTGCCCGCGGCGGCCGCCCGCGTATAGTCTTCGGGCCGGCCCTTCCCGACGTCGACGAGGTCCGCGGCGACGCCCGCCGGCCCCGTGGGCCGTCCCATCGAGTGGGTGATGCAGAACACGTCGTGCGGCGCCGGATGCGTGACGGCGAGCGCGGCGGCCCCCGGCAGGCTGATGTACGCGTCGTGCGTCACGATGCGGGTCCGGTAGCCGGCCGCGCGGAGCTGTTCCGCGGCGTAGTCCGCGGCGTGCCGCTCCTCGACGCTGCCGGACAGGCGCGTCCACCGGGCGATCTCGCGGTTGTAGTCGACCAGGTTGAACTGCGAGACCGCGCTCACGGCAGGACGATCGCGTGCGTGGCAAACTTCGGCGGCCACACGAGCGCCCGGGTGTTGGGCGCGATCCACTCCCAGATCACGCTCGCGGCGCGGAGGTTCTCCCCGGCACCGGCGGTCCCCGGGGCGCCGAAGGCGAGCCCGGCGCCGTTCGGCAGGGCCCCGTCCGGCAGCGCCGTCCGGCGCGCGGCGTTCGCGATCCCGGCCGCGGAGAAGTCGCCCGCGCGCGGGAGGACGTCCCCGAAGAGGGCGATCCCGCCGGTGAATCCGGAGAGCGCCGGCTCCCACAGCGGATGTCCGTACCGCCGCTGGAACTCGCGCCGCGCCCAGAGCAAGGCCCGCGCCGCCTCCGGGGTGAGCGCGCGCGTGGGCAGCAGATCGCCGGTCTTGTCCGCGGAGAACACGCCGACCGCGCCGGCGCCGAGGCGCCGGCCGAACTCCGGCATGATGTACGCGGAGCAGCCGCCGATGTTGACCGCGAGCGGCACGTGCGCGCGGAGAATCGCCCCGCGCAGCGCCACCGCATTTTCCATGTAGGCGCCGACGATCAGCACGTCGGTGCGCGATGCGGCGATGCGCGCGGTGAGGTCCGCGTAGCTCACGCGCCAGGGATTGAAGGGCAGGCTCGCGGCGAGGGGGAGGCCGGACCGCCGGATCTCCGCGATCTCACCCTGCGCCTCCGAGCGGCCGAACGCGTCGTCGACGTAGGCGACCGTGTACCGCAGCGGACCCCGCCGGCGGAGCCGGGGCGCCAGTTGATCGCGCACGAACGCGACCGCTTCGCGCCCGAGGACGCCGCCGCTCGGGGCGACGCGGAAGAAGTACCTTCCCGGTCCCGCCTCCGCGGGGATCTCGCCCACGGCGCCGGTCTCCCAGTAGACGAGTCCAAGGCGCGCGGCGGTTTCCGCGGCCGGCCGCGCGATGACACTGCCGTAGGTGCCGGCGATCGCGGTCACCCCGCTTTCCGCCAGCTGCTCGACGGCCGCGGGCGCCGAATCGGACGACGGCGCGGGCGCGAGGCGAACCTGGACGGTTCGCCCGCGCACGCCGCCGCGCCCGTTGACATAGGCGGCGGCCAGGAGCAGCCCGTGGTACTCGTCGAGGCCGGCGCCCGGCGCCGCCTGCGGACCCTCGACCGGGTAGACGGCGCCGACGACCACCGGCCGTCCCCCTCCGACGGCGGGGAGGCCCGCCGTCAGAGCGAGGAGGAGTGCGGCTGCTGCGATGCGTCGCATCGGTGACTCACCTCGGATTGAGCGTTCCTCGTGCGGATCGCTTTCTATCAAGTTTGCCAAGAGATGCGCCGTCCCTGTCGCGGCGCGGGGCCCCGGCCGTTATCGCGGCAGCCTGCAAAATCCCTGCGCTTCGACCCGAAACGCGTGGTTGAAGCGGCTGCGAAAATTCTCGAAGGCGATGTGGGCCGTCAGTTCCACCATTTCCTCGGGTGAGAAATGCGCGCGCAGAGCCGCGAATAACTCGTCGGTCGTGTCTTTCCCGGACATCGTCATTCCATCCGCGTAGGCGAGGACCGCTCGCTCGAGCGGCGCGAACAACGGGCTCGTCGGGTACTCCGCGAGGTGCGCGAACTTCTCGTCGTCGATGCCGGCCGCCTGCCCCGAGGCGGTGTTGATGTCCACTCAGAACGGACAGCCGTTCAGGGACGCCACCCGCACGTAGACGAGATATTTGAGGCCGGCCGGGATCAGGGCGGCCTCGCGCATCGCCTTGCTCCAGGCTTTGTAGGCCGCCAGCAGCGCCGGGTGGTGCGTCCAGACCATCGTCGTGTTCAGCGGCGCTCCAAACCGCCGCGTTTCTTCATCTAAGGTCCGGCGGACCGGCCCGCTCAGGGTCGATGGATCGGGCGGTGCGAGGCGGCTCGTGTTGTCCATGGGGACCTCCGCCGAGTCGTGGTATTCTCGACGGTAGGTTGTCTTCGGCGGCGCGTCCCCGGGCCCTCGCGGCGCGCCGCGGGCTACGGGCGCAGGAGGTTTCGCGCGACGAACAAGACGTTCGCGGGCCGTTCGGCGAGCCGCCGCATGAGATAGGGATACCATGCGGGGCCGTGCGGCGCCGCCACCCGAACGCGATAGCCCTGCCGCGCCAGGTCGATCTGCAGCCGCGGACGCACGCCGAGCAGCATCTGGAACTCGAACGCCACGGCGGGGATGTCTTCGCGCGCCGCAAAGTCCGCGACGTGCCGGATGATCCGGTCGTCGTGCGTCGCGACCGCCGTGTAGGCGCCGGCGCGGAGGGCGCGTTCGACGAGGCGTACGTAGCTGCGATCGACGTCGGCCTTGCGCGGGTAGGCGACGTTCGCGGGTTCCAGATAGGCCCCTTTGACGATGCGGACGTTTGGCGCAAGGGGCAGCAGATCGGTCAGATCGCGCTCGCTGCGATAGAGGTACGCCTGCAGCGCGATGCCCACCCGCTCGTAGCCCGCCTCCCGCAGCCGGCGGTAGGTCCGCAGCGTGGCGTCGACGCGCGGCGACTCTTCCATGTCGATGCGGACGAAGTTGCCACGCCGCGCCGCGTGCTCGACGAGGCGCGCGGCGTTCCGATACGCGACGTCTTCGCCGAAATCCAGCCCCAGGTTCGTGAGCTTGATCGCGATGTTGGCCCGCAGCAGCTCGCCGTCGATGCGGTCCAGCACGGCGACGTACTGCCGGACGATGGACTCCGCGACGGCCGCGGCCGTCACGCCTTCGCCGAGCACCGTCGTGTTCGCGAGCAGCCCGTGCGCGTTGAGCCGGCGCACCACCGGCACACACTCCTCCAGCGACTCTCCCGCGACGAAGCGCCTGATGCCGAGGCGATGGCCGTAGCGGCGCGCCACCGCCGCCAGCCGGGGATCGTTGGCCGCG
>DASYXS010000158.1:0-9492 GCA_035934535.1 bacterium | reverse complement strand
CCCCGGCGGCCCCACGAGCAGCACGCCGCGGGGGATCTTGGCCCCGAGCGCCTGGAACTTCTTCGGATCCCGGAGGAACTCGACGATCTCCTCCAGCTCCTCCTTCGCCTCGTCCACCCCCGCTACGTCCTCGAATGTGGTCGTGGTCTTCGTCCCGGTCTGCAGCCGGGCGCGGCTCTTGCCGAACGACAGCGCCTGTCCCGGTCCCGACGACTGGGCCTGCCGCAGCATCAGCATCCAGAAGCCGATCAGCAGAATGAACGGCAGCATCGTCACCAACAGGTTGGGCCACATTGACGAGCGCGACCGCGGCTCCACGGTGATCGTGACGTCCTTCGCCTGCAGCACAGCGACGTACGAAGCATCGTTGGCCGGTACGACGCTTCGGAACGCCCGGCCGTCCTTGAGCAGTCCTGACACGGTCTGGTCGCTGATGGTCACCCGGGTCACCTGGCCGGCCCGGGTCTTATCTAGAAAGTCACTGTAGGCGAGTTCCTCGACCGGCGCGGATTGCCGAAGAAGCGGCAGGACGAGATAAACGGCAATCGCCAAAGTCAGCACCCATACCACCAGGACCCGCACGTGTTTGTTCATACGACCGTCACACTGATCGCCCGTCGACTCTTGGCCGGAGGTCCCGCCGCACGTTGGATCCCTCCCGGTCCTTCACGCGCTCAGCGTAGCGGACCGGATGCCCGGTTCCTATCGGTGGGCCCACCAATCACGCATCGGGCATGCACCCGATGTGCGCCAGCGGCCGGCCTTCAGGCGAGCCTCGCGGGAACCTTGAGCGTCCGAGCCATCCGACGGCGAAGCCAAAGGGTCAGACCGGCAAAAGCAATCAGCGCCGCGATCACCAGGCGAAGGACGGCGCGGGTCTCCGCCACGCTGCTCCCCAGCACGGAGAGAAGAATGTCCATGGGGAGAATGCTCAGGAGCGTGATCCACAAGAATGTCGGCCAGCGCACAGAGGTCAGCCCGAGCGCAAAGTTCAGCAGGCTGTACGGCAGCAGCGGAATGAACTGAATGAGCAGGACGGTTCTCCATCCGCCCTGCGCCACCGCGGTGTCCAGCCAGGCGAGACTGTCCGAGGGTATCACGCGCCGGGCTACCGCGCGGCCCGCGAAGCGGGCGATCCCGAAGGCGAGGCAGGCGCTCGCCATCGCTCCCGCGAGCGACACGAGAAGACCTTTCCAAATCCCGAAGACCGCGCCGTTGGCCATGATCATCGCGTCCATTGGAAACGGAAGAAACGTGTTGATAACGGTGATCACGATCGACGCGATGGGGCCCCATGGTCCCCACCCGGCGACGGCGCTTCGAACTTGGTCGATCGTCAGGCTGAGCCACGGGATCATGCGCGAGCTCCGGCGTCATCCCGCCGAACGCGCCCGCGGGCGCATCAGGCGACGAAGTTGCCGAGCCGTTTCGCCTGCGCAGGCTGCAGCAGCTTCCGCAGGGCGTCCTGCTCGATCTGGCGGATGCGTTCCCGTGTAACGTTGAGCGTGCGTCCCACTTCCTGCAGCGTGTGCGGGCGCTCCCCCTCAAGTCCGAATCGAAGCCGTACAACTTTGCGCTCCCGAGGCGTGAGCGCGGCCAGCAGATGCCGCACTTCGGCGGCGAGGACGGCGGCGACGGCTGCGTTCTCAGGCGCCGGCGCCCCCTGGTCCTCGATGAAGTCTCGAAGCGTCGCGTCTTCCGCCTCCCCCACGGGCGCGTCCAACGATACTACCTGCTCTGGAAGGGCGAGAATCGCGCGCACCCGGCCGACCGGCAGCTTCGCCGCCCGGCTCATCTCCTGCAGCGTGGGCTCCCTTCCGAGTCGCTGGGCGAGTCCCTGTGACACGCGGCGCAATCTCGAGGCCTTCTCCCCGGCGCCCACCGGGATTCGGATCATCCTCGATTGGTCCGCCAGGGCGCGGCTTACCGCCTGACGGATCCACCAGGTTGCGTAGGTGCTGAACCGGTACCCTCGCCGCCAATCGAACTTCTCGACCGCGCGAAGCAGACCTCGATTCCCCTCCTGCACGAGGTCGGCCAGGGGAAGCCCCCGCCCCTGGTACTTCCTCGCAATGGACACCACCAGTCTCAAGTTCGCTTCCGCCAGGCGGCTTCTCGCGTCGGCGTCTCCCTTCTCCACCCGCTTCGCGAGCGCGACCTCCTCCCCGGCGGTGAGCAAGGGGGTCCTGCGGATATCCCGCATGTACAGCGCGACGATATCTTCGCCGGGGGCGGGAAGCGGACCGATCCCCTCAGCCGCGCGTTCTCGTCGCGCTCCCCGCGATGCCGCCGTCACGGGATCAGGCTCCGATGCTGGACGCGCGTTTTGGCTCACGCCGTAGGCCCAAGGTCAGACCTCGGGCCACAGCCGCGATGTTTGCCGCGGCCTGTGGCGCATGCGGCGGGGGAAAGTGATCTCTCAGCGCACGCCCGACCGCCTCGACGGAGACGACCGGTGCTGCGGCCAGCAGGGCGCCGAGCATCACCATGTTGGCCATTCGCGCGTCGCCGAGCGCGGCGGCCTGAGGCATCGCGTCGACCTCGATCACGCGCACATCGGACCGCCGCACGGACCGGTCGACCATCGACGCGTTGATGATGACGAGCCCGCCGGGGCGCACCCGCGGCTCGAACTTGTCGAGGGACGGGCGGTTCATCACGATGACGATCGCCGGATCCGCGACGACCGGCGAGCCGATCGTCTCGTCTCCGATGACCACGGTGCACGTGGCCGTGCCTCCACGCTGCTCGGGGCCGTACGACGGGAGCCACGTGACGTCTTTGCCCTCCAACACCGCCGCGCGGGCCAGGATCTCGCCCAAGAAAAGGATCCCCTGTCCTCCGAAACCGGCGACGATCAGGTCGGTGGTCGCCACGGCCTAGGCCCCGCCGGTCCCCGGCACCTTGAGATCTCCGAGCGGAAACACGGGGATCATCTCCGTTTCCAACCAGCGCATCGCCTCGATCGGCTCGAGGCCCCAGCCCACCGGGCACGTCGAGAGCAGCTCGACGATCGAGAACCCGCGGCCGTCCAGCTGCGTCTGGAAGGCGCGCCGGACCGCCCGCTTCGCCTTGTGGATCTGCGCCGGGCTCGAGAGCGCGGCGCGGGACACGTACGCGACGCCGGGCAGCGGGGCCAGCAGTTCGGCCACGCGGAGCGGGTAGCCGGCCTGCGCCGCGTCGCGCCCCGCCGGGGTCGTCGTCGTGCGCATGCCGAGCAGCGTCGTCGGCGCCATCTGCCCGCCGGTCATGCCGTACACGGCGTTATTGATGAAGATCACGGTGATGCGCTCGCCGCGATTGGCCGCGTGGATGATCTCTGCCGTGCCGATCGCCGCGAGATCGCCGTCGCCCTGATACGTGAACACCACGCGATCGGGCAGGACCCGCTTGATCCCGGTGGCGACCGCCGGGGCGCGTCCATGCGCGGCCTGCTGAAAGTCCACGTCCAAATAGTCGTACGCGAAGACCGAGCAGCCCACCGACGCCACGCCGATGGTGCGGCCGCGGATGCCGAGCTCGTCGATCACTTCGGCGACCAGGCGATGGGCGATCCCGTGCGTGCAGCCCGGGCAGTAGTGCGTCGGGGCCGCGGTCAGCACCGGCGGCCGGCCGAATACCTGCTTCACGAGGTCCCTCCCGCCTGCACGCGCCGACCGGCTCCAACGTCCGCGGCGGCCTTCTCGATCTGCTCGAGCACCTCGGGCGGGGTCACAACCACTCCGCCGCAGCGGCCGTAAAACCGCACCGGCACCCTGCCCTCGACCGCGAGCCGCACGTCCTCGACCATCTGGCCCGCGCTCAACTCCACGACAAGAACGGCCCGCGCCCGGCCCGCGGCGTCGCGGACCGCCTGCGAGGGGAACGGAAAGAGCGTGATCGGCCGGAGGAGCCCGGCGTCGAGACCGCCGGCCCGCGCCCGGTCGACCGCGGTGCGGGCGACGCGCGCGGCGATCCCGTAGGCGACGATCACAATCCCGGCGTCGTCGAGCCGGTAGGATTCCCACCGCACCTCCCGCTGCGCGCACCGGTACTTGTCCTGAAGATGCCGGTCGTGCGCCTCCAGCGCCTCGGGCTCGAGATCGATGGACGTAATGACGCGCGCCGGACCGCGCCCCGCCCCGGTCGTCGCCCACGCCGTGTCGCGCACCGGAGTGACGGGATCGGGAAGCACAACGGGTTCCATCATCTGGCCGAGGAGCCCGTCCCCCAGGATTGCGACGGGGTTGCGGTAGCGGTCGGCCAGGTCGAAGGCGAGCAGCGTGAGATCGCAGGCTTCTTGCACCGTCGACGGCGCCAGCACGAGCAGCCGGCCGTCGCCGTGCCCGGCCGATTTTGTGGCCTGAAAATAGTCCCCCTGGGCGGGGGCGATGTTGCCGAGGCCCGGGCCGCCGCGCATCATGTCGACCACAACGCAGGGCACTTCTGCGCCGACCAAGTACGACAGACCCTCCTGCATCAGGCTGAACCCCGGTCCGCTCGTCGAGATCATCGCGCGCACGCCGGCGCCGCCGGCGCCGTACACCATGTTGATGGCCGCCACTTCGCTCTCCGCCTGGAGAAAGACGCCGCCGTGTTCGGGCAGGCGGCGCGCCATGTACTCCGGCAGCTCGCTCTGCGGGGTAATCGGGTATCCGAAATAGGCGCGAACGCCGGCGCGGAGTGCGGACTCCGCGATGGCCTCGTTGCCCTTCATGAGGGCCCGCGTCATCGTGCCACTCCCGCCCCGGCGGGCTCGGGCCGGAACACGGTAATGGCAACGTCGGGGCAGACGAGCGCGCAGGCGGTGCACGAGGTGCACCGGGCGTCATCGGCGAGCACGGCGGGATGATAGCCGCGGCTGTTCAGCGTCACGCTGAACGCAAGGACTCCGGGCGGACAGACCACCGCGCACAACTGGCAGCCCTTGCACAGTTCCCGGTCGATGACGATCCTGCTCATAGACCGCCCACCGAACTTCGGCCCCGCCCTAATATCCGTATTCATCGTAAGAAGCGGCGTGGCCGGGCCGCCATCGGGCCGGAGGCGGATTTCCGGCCGGATCGTGACCCGAGGCCGCCGGCGGGACTGCCCCCTGATCGGGGTTGGCCGGCGATCAGACCCCCGCCCGATTCCGCCGGTCGCGGCGCGGGCGTACCCTGGAAGAAAACAAAGAGGCGGTGATCCGTCATGAACGGATCGGCCGAGGCGTCTACCGTCCACGACGAGCGACCGGTGCGAATCCCCGCAGGCGCCGTCACGCTCGACGGCACGCTAGCGATCCCGACCGAAGCCCGCGCGGTCGTTCTGTTCGCGCACGGAAGCGGCAGCAGCCGCCACAGCCCGCGCAACCGCTTCGTCGCGCGGACGCTCCGCGACGCCGGGCTGGCGACCCTGCTGATGGATCTGCTGACGGCGCGCGAAGAAGACGAGGACGCTGTCACCGGCCATTTGCGTTTCGACATCCCGTTTCTCGCGACGCGGCTCGTCGCCGCCACGGATTGGCTGCTCGCCGAGGCGGCGACACGCCACCTGCGACTCGATTACTTCGGCGCCAGCACCGGGGCCGCGGCTGCACTGGTGGCCGCGTCGCAGCGGCCTGAGGCGGTGGGGGCGATCGTCTCGAGAGGCGGCCGCCCCGATCTGGCCCGCGACGTGCTGGGCAGGGTTCGTGCTCCCACCTTGCTCATCGTCGGCGGGCGGGATCGAACGGTGCTGACGATGAACGAGGAAGCCCTCCGCGCCCTTCGCGTGGAGAAGCGCCTCGCGATCGTGCCCGGCGCGACCCATCTGTTCGAGGAACCGGGTACTCTGGAGGAGGCCGCGCGCTTGGCCGCGGAGTGGTTTTCCCGCCATCTTACGGCGGAGGCGCACGGCGGCGACACGGCGTCAGACGTTCGGGCGCAGTGACGACGATGTCGACAAACGCGGGAGGGCGGAATGATGACCGCAGAGTCGATTGAGTATCGTCATGGAACGCGAAGCCAGACCGGAGACACCCGACGGCCGCGAGCGAGAATGACGACGGCTTCACGCGGCCGGGTCAGACCTTCTCGCTCTTGACGGCGATGCGCTCGGCGGCGCGCTCCTCTTCGAGGTCGAGGAACGCACGGATGATGTCGCTCGCACCCACGATCCCGACGAGGGTGCCGCCGCTGAGAATGGGCAGCCGCCGAACCCTGCGCGTGAGCATGAGGGAGGCCAACTCCCCAACCGACGCATCCTCCGAGGCCGTCACCGGGTTGTGCTCCATGATATGCAACACCCGTGTGCCGAGCTTGCCCGCCACGTCGACCACGCTGACCATGCCAACGAGCCGGCCCGAGTGATCGACGACCGGCACACCGTGAACGCCGTGCTGAAAGAGCAGGTCACGGGCCTCGTCCTTGGACATGTCGGGGGTGACCGTGACAACGTCTTTCGTCATGATGTCGTATGCGCGCATCGTCGCCACTTCAACCAACCTCCCGTCTGCGCCCCCGCATCCGGCGGGCGGCCGCAGTCTACGCCGCGCGGGCGCTCGTCTCGCTGAGGGCCGCCTTCACCTCGTCGTCGCTTACCTGACCAAAGTCCTCGTAGAACTGCCCCACGGCGAAGAACTCTGGAGGCGCGTCGAGTACCACGGCGTCGTCCACCAAATCCCGGAAGCGCGCGACGGCCTCCGGCGGCGCGACCGGAACGGCCAGGATGATGCGGGCAGCCTGCCACCCACGGAGCGTGGCGATGGCCGCCTCGACCGTATATCCTGTCGCGATGCCGTCGTCGACCAGCACCACGGTCTTGTCGTGTACATCGGGACGCGGTCCGGCGCGGTACGCCTCGACGCGACGCCGGACTTCCTGTCGCGCCGCCTCGACCGCGTGAGCCAGATACCGGCTCGACACGCCCGCCGACTCAATCAACGCATCGTTGAGCACCGGCGCTCCGGTCTCGCCAACGGCGCCGATCGCGAGCTCCTCGGTGCCCGGCGCTCCGATCTTTCGCACCACGACGACGTCGAGAGGGCTGCGCAGAACCCGGGCCACCTCCTGAGCCACCACGACCCCGCCGCGGGGCAGACCGAGCACAATCACACGTTTCGTCTCGCCGAGCCGCTCTTTCACCGCGGCGGCCAGCCGCCTTCCCGCATCCCGGCGGTCGATGAACATCATAGTGATCCGCCTTCCCCTCTCCGCCTGTACGCCCTCATTTTCACTGTAACCCTGCTCCAAGGCGGGGTCAGTCGGTCGCGCGACCGACCTGTGATCAGGCCGTGGGCTGAGGGACCTTTCCAGGCTCAGGCACTACCACGATGACGCGGCGATGAGGATCGTCCTGCTCGGTGACGTCATGCTCGGCCGGCTGGTCAACCGGCGCCTGGCCACGGCGCCCCCGGAGTATCCGTGGGGAGATACGCTGACGCTGCTCCGCTCGGCCGATGCGCTCGTCGTCAATCTCGAGTGCGTCATCGCGGACCGGGGCGAACCCTGGCCCGGCAAGATCTTCACGTTCCGGTCCGATCTCAAGAATGTGGCCGTGCTCGCGGCGGCGCGCGTGACCGCGGTCTCGCTGGCCAACAACCACTCGCTGGACTATGGCCCGGACGCGCTGCGGGACTGCATCGCCACGCTCGTCCGGCACGGGATCCGTCCGGCGGGCGCAGGCGCGTCGCTCGACGCCGCGCGCCGGCCCGCGGAGTTCAAGGCTCGCGGGACGCGGGTGGCGTGCGTGGCGTTCACCGACAACGAGCCGGAATGGGAAGCCGGGTCCGCCCCGGGGGTGCACTATGTACCGGTGGATCCCCGCGACAGGCGTTTCGCCCGGCTGCTCACCCTCATCAAAGAGACGCGCCGGACCACCGACCTTGTGATCGTGTCGGCCCACTGGGGGGCCAACTGGGGGTACATTCCGCCCGGCGAGCACGTGACCGCCGCTCATCTGTTCGCCGACGCCGGAGCCGACGTGGTCTTCGGCCACAGCCCGCATGTCGTGCGGGGCGTCGAGATTTATCGGGGCCGGCCGATTCTCTACAGCTGCGGCAACTACGTCGACGACTACGCGGTCGACGAGATCGAGCGGAACGACGAGTCCTTTATCTTCTGCCTCGACTACGCGGACGGCGCGCTGCAACGACTGCTGCTGGTTCCGACGATGATCGAAGACTTCCAGGCCCGGCTCACCCAGGGCCGGGGTGCCAAGCGGATCGTCCGGCGTATGCAGACGCTCTGTGCCGGGCTTGGCACGGAGGCCGGGTCGGTGTCCGACGGACTGAACGTTCCCTGTCCCGCTGCGCTGAAGCGATGACGGCGCGGCGGCCCATGCTACGCCGTCTGCGGGTCAACGTCTCCGAGAGCGCATCTCCCAGTCGGCGTCCGCGGTATCGGGCCCGCACCCGACCCGGCTTCCGCCCCGCAGCCGATGGCCGGACCCGCGGGCCGAGTGTACGCTGGTGTTGCCGAACACGACCCGCTGGAAGGCAGGGGGGCTTACCCATGGCGATCAAGACGTTGTCCACACCGCCGCGGACGCCGCCGATGCGCACGTCGCCGACACTCCGTCGCGTTCTTGCGCCGTATCCTCGGTCCGTGGAACTGCCCGACGGCGCTACGGTGGTTCTGCGTCCGCTGGTAGGCGGCGATCGAGACAAGCTGGTTGCGCTGTTCATCGACATCCCGCACGAGGAACTCCGGAACTTACAAGATAACGTGAGCGATCCGACGGTCGTCCTCCGTTGGTGCCGGAACCTGAATTACGGTCGCGTGCTCCCGATCGTGGCCGAACTGGACGGCAAGCTCGTGGGGGATGCCACGCTGCACCGGCGCACGGTCGGTCCGATGCGGCAGATCGGGAGGTTCCGGGCCTACGTCCGGCCTGAATACCGGAACCGCGGGATCGGCACCGTGCTGCTTCAAGAGATCATGAGCGTCGCACAACAGGTGGGGTTGACCCAGCTCGCCGTCGAGTTGTACGAAGATCAGACGGCGCTGCGGAAGGTGTTTTCGCGGTACGGCTTCCGCGAGGAAGGCCGCATTCCCGTGTACCAGCGGGTGATCCTCCTGCGAGACCTCGCTGCAGAACAGGAGACGGCCGGCACCGCGGGCGAGGAGACGGCCGCCCCCGGGGAGATGACGACCGGAACCATCCTGGGTCGGGACGGCCCGCGGCCGCGACTGCCCGGGGCGCCGTAGCGCGGCGCGTCGTATCCCGTGGTGTAAGCCGGCGCGCCTAGTCCGGCGCCGAGGGGCTCCTGCCTATCGGGTCCCGCACCGATTGCCTTCGGTTCCGTATCGGATGTACGCCGTGGGATCGCAGGCCTACTGTAAAAATGGCGGTGGGCGCGCCATCGTCACTGCGTCCATATGGTGAAGGAGGGAAGGACGATGAGCATGATGCGGTGGGATCCGTTCCGGTGGGATGCATTTGAGGATCTGGGAGGGCTCCGCCGGTCGATGGACCGGATGTTCGACGAGCTTCTCCTGCGCAATCCGCGCCGGCCGGCGATGCTCAAAGAGTGGGAGCCGCCGATCGAGATGT
>DASYXS010000149.1:0-4151 GCA_035934535.1 bacterium | reverse complement strand
CGCGGCCACCAGGCTGACCGCCGCCGCGGGAGCAGGCCGCGCGCGCCGGCGCGCCCCCCGGCGGCGCCGTTCCGCGAGCCCTTGGCTGGACAGCGCGCTCAGGATGACGGCGTCCCCGCGGCGGCCCGCCGCCGGATCCGGCCCGGCGCGGAGCTGACGCCGGCGGTGCGGTACTTCACCGTACCGGAAGCGCAGGCGGCGCTGCCACGGCTTCGCGAGACGCTCGACGCGCTGCGACGCACGCGCGACGAGGCCGTGCTGAAAAAGACCCAGATCGAGATGTTGTGGAAGCGCCTCGACGCGGGTGAGGCCGTGCTCACGAGCGTGGGCGAAGAGCAGGAGCGGCTGGACGCGCTCGTCGCGCGGCTCTCCGCGATCGCGCGGGACGTCGAGGAGATCGGCTGCGTCCTTCGGGACGTGGACGCGGGGCTGGTCGACTTTCCCGCGCGCGTCCGCGGGGGCCGGACGGTGTTCCTGTGCTGGCGGCTCGGCGAGCCGGAGATCGCGTTCTGGCACGGCACGGGCGAAGGCTTCGCCGGGCGCAAGCCGCTTGCGGAACTGCCGTTGGACCAATCCTGAGCCCGGGGGTCCCCATGGAGTCGTTTGATCTCGTTGTCGTCGGCGGCGGCCCGGCCGGATACGTCGGCGCCATCCGCGGCACCCAACTCGGCCTGCGCACGGCGCTCGTCGAGCGCGACAAGGTCGGCGGGACCTGCCTCCACGTCGGCTGCATCCCGACCAAGGTCCTGCTCCACACCGCGCAGCTGCTCGAGGACATGCGCGGCGCATCCGAGTTCGGGATCGCCGTGGACGGGGCGCGGCTCGACATGGCGCAGCTGCACCGGCGGCGGGAGCGCGTCGTCACCACGAACTTCCGCGGCGTCGAGTACCTGATGCGCAAAAACGGCATCACCGTGCTCGCCGGATCCGGGCGGCTGCTCGATGCGACGCACGTCCGCGTGACCGGCTCGGACGGGTCCACGACGGACGCGCAGGCCGGCGCGATCCTGCTCGCAACCGGATCGACGCCGCGCAGCCTGCCCGGGGTCACGATCGACAACGCACGGGTTCTCGACAGCACCGGCGCGCTGCGGCTTGAGGAGGTGCCGGGATCGATCGCGATCATCGGCGCCGGCGCCGTCGGCTCGGAGTTCGCGAGCGTGTTCGCGGCGTTCGGGGCCAAGGTCACGCTGATCGAGTACCTGCCCTCGTGTCTGCCCCTCGAGGACGAAGAGGTGGCCGCGGTGCTGACGAAGGCGCTCGAGCGCCGCGGCGTGACGGTCAAGACGGGGGCGGCGGTGACGGGCGTTCGGCCGGAGGCGGGCGGCGTGCGTATTTCGCTGCGGGCCGCCCCCGGACCCGGCCCCGACCGGGGCGACGCCGAGGAGACGGTCGCCGCCGACTACGCGCTGGTCGCCGTGGGCCGGGCGCCGCTCGTCGACGGGCTCGGGCTCGAAGCGGTCGGCCTCGCCGTCGAAGGCGGCGCGCTCCCGGTCGACGCGCGGATGCGCACGTCGGTCGAGACGATCTATGCCGCGGGCGACATGATCGGCGGCCTGCTGCTCGCGCACGTGGGCTCCGCCGAGGCGACCGTGGCCGTGGAGGCGATCGCGGGACACAACCCGGCGCCGCTCGATCCGCTCCTCATGCCCCGGGCCACGTATTCGATCCCGCAGGTCGCGAGCGTGGGCCTCACGGAGCGGCAGGCGAAGGAGGCCGGGCGCGACGTCGCGGTCGGACGCTTCCAGTTCATGGCCAACGCCCGCGCGGCGATCCTCAATCACCGGGAAGGGCTGGTGAAGATCGTCGCCGACCGGGAGTTGGGGGAAATCCTCGGCGTGCATCTCGCCGGGCCCGAGGTGACCGAGCTGCTGCCGGAGGTGGTTCTGGGCAAGAGCCTCGAGGCCACCGTGCTGGAGATCGGACAGGCGGTGCACGCACACCCGACGTTGTCCGAAGCGGTCCACGAGGCCGCGCTCGCAGCACTCGGCCGCGCGATTCACGGGTAGAGGAGCGCCCTCGAAACGCGGGGAAAGTTTCCTAGTAGCCCACATGAGCATCCCCGACACCAGAGCGGCCAAGCCCCGCCGGGACGTCACGCCCGAGAGCCTTGGGCTCAGCCAAGCCGACGTTCTCGACATGTACTACTATCTGCGCCTCGCCCGCGCCGTGGACGACCGGATGTGGGCCCTGCAGCGGTCCGGCAAGGCCGCGTTCGTCATCTCCGGGCAGGGGCACGAGGGCGCGCAGGTGGGCACGGTGTACGCCCTCAACCGCGAGAAGGACTGGCTGGTGCCGTTCTACCGCTCGGTGGCCGCGGTCCTGACCAAAGGCATGCCCGCGGCGGAGATCTTCCTGATCCAGCTCGGCAAGGCGCCGGACCCGAGCAGCGGCGGCCGCCAGATGCCGGGGCACTACGGACACCGCCACTACAAGATTCTGTCCACAAGCAGTCCGGTCGCGACGCAGTGCCTGCACGCGGCCGGCATCGCCTACGCCGCGAAGGTCCGGCAGACGGGCGAGATCGCGCTCACCGAGCTCGGCGACGGCTCGACGAGCGAAGGCGACTTCGCCGAGGCGCTCAACTTTGCCGCGATCCACCGCCTCGGCGTGATCTTCGTCGTCGAGAACAACGGCTACGCGATCTCGGTGCCGCTCGCGAAGCAGATGGCGGTGCCGAACGTCGCGATGCGCGCGGCCGGCTTCGGGATGGCCGGGGTGACCGTCGACGGCAGCCACGTGCTGCACGCGTACGCGGCGGGGCGCGACGCGGCGGCGCGCGCGCGGCGGGGAGAGGGCCCCACGCTGCTCGAGGTGATGGTGCCGCGGCTGACCGCGCACAGCAGCGACGATCAGCAGGAGAAGTACCGGCCGGCCGACGAGCTCGCGCGAGACCGCGCGCGGGATCCGGTCCACGTGTTCACCGAGGAACTGCGCGGGTGGGGCGTCCTCACCGACGTGCGCGAGAAGGAAATTCTCTCCCGCATCCAGCACGAGATCGACCTCGGCACGGAGATGGCCGAGGAGGCGGCGCTCCCCGACCCCGCGACCGCGATGCGGCACGTCTACGCGGAGCCGCCGGACCCGCGGTTTCGCGCATGAAGCCGATGGCCGACAAGCGCTATCTCGACGCGATTCACGACGGGCTGCACGAGGAAATGGCCCGCGACGAGCGCATCGTCGTGCTCGGGGAGGACGTCGGCCGGAAGGGCGGCGTCTTCGGGGTCACGGAGGGCCTCTACGAGGCGTTCGGCGAGGCCCGCGTGCTCGACACGCCGCTCGCCGAGTCGACCATCGTCGGGGTCGCGCTCGGGATGTCGGTGAACGGCCTGCTGCCCGTACCGGAGATCCAGTTCGCGGACTTCATCCACCCGGCGTTCGACCAGATCCTGAGCGAGGTCGCCCGCCTCCGGTACCGTTCCAACAACGACTACGAGTGTCCGATGACGATCCGCGTGCCCTACGGCGGCGGCGTGCACGGCGCCCTCTACCATTCGCAGTCGATCGAGGCGTTCTACGCCCACATCCCAGGGCTCAAAATCGTCGCGCCGGGCACCCCGGAGGACGCGAAGGGCCTCTTGAAGGCGGCGATCCGCGACCCGGATCCCGTGATCTACCTCGAGCACAAGAAGCTGTACCGGTCGATCCGCGGCGACGTGCCCGACGGCGACCACGTCGTGCCGATCGGGCCGGCGGTGGTCCGCCGGCCGGGCCGCGATCTCAGCATCTTCGCCTACGGCCTCATGCTGCACGAGACGCTCGCGGCGGCGGACGCGCTGAGCCGCGAGGGCGTGGAGGCCGAGGTCGTCGACCTCCGCACGATCAAGCCGCTCGACGCGGCGACGATTCTCGGGTCCGTCGAGCGGACGAACCGCGCCCTGATCGTGCACGAGGACAACCGGTTCGCCGGCTTCGGCGCGGAGATCGCGGCGACGATCGCGGAAGAGGGGTTCCGCTTCCTGGACGCCCCTCCGACGCGGCTCGGCGGCCCCGACGTGCCGGGCGTGCCCTTCTCGACACCGCTCGAGAACTGGTTCATGCTGAACGCGGAGAAGATCGCGGCGGCCGCCCGCAGCGTCGTCGCGTACTGAAGCACCCCGGGCAGGCGATCCCCATGGCGACCGAGATCAAGATGCCCCAGTTGGGTGAGA
>DASYXS010000145.1:0-15334 GCA_035934535.1 bacterium | reverse complement strand
GAGTTCCTAGTAAGAACTGTCGGCGGCGGTCGCCTCAACGGCCGTTAGTTGCCCAAGCAAGTTCCGGAAGGTTAGACGTATCACATTGAGCGATTCTGCGTGAGCCTGCGCAATAAGGTATGCGCGGATGACCGCTTCGGCATCTTGGCTCTCGAAAAGCCCCAATTTGTCCGTGTTACCGTCAAACACCACAAAGAAGTTTCTTACCTGGATAGGCTCTCCTAGCTCCAAGCGTTCGTTCTCTTTCCATTTCTCGAGCTGCGCAGCGATAAGTTCGCGATATCGTTGACGAAGGACTTCGAGTTCGGCAAGCAATGCTGCCGCAAACCGCTTCCTGAGGGCGGCAGTCCGACCGTGCTCAGAGCGCGCATCCCGCACCCAATTCAGGACGAAACCCTATGATGATGCCAGTCAGGGTGGCGAGTGCCGGCACGATCCCTGGGATGTTGAAAAACGAGAGTCTCCCCATTTACTGTACCTCCTTTGCGAAAATCAGCGCATGATCGCGTTTAATCGCGGTCCCTCGCCACGCCGCTTCTCTCCAGCATCGCGCAGCTCTTGCCTCGCCTGTTAACAAGCCGCCGAGTCTCGCAAGAAGGGAGAGCGGGTCAGGATTTCTGACTCGCTCTCGCTGTTTCTGGCAGAACTGGTTCGACAGGTCCTACGGGAGAACGATCACGTCAACCGCTAGGATTACACGCAAAGGGCCGTCTCAGCCTCCGCCGGCCTTACCGGTTTGGATCCCCACGCTGACCGTTGTCGGGGCACGGCTGATTTGGCGCACGGCCGCGACACCGGACATCGCGGGGGCCGCGCCAGTTGGGACCGGGCGGCGTCGCGGGTGGGATCAGGATCCTGGGCCTGTCCGGCCCAGGAGGTGTGCGCGTCACCGGCGCGTCCCAGCGCGAATCGCCCATGCGCACCGGGATACTCTGATAGGGTATTCCCACATAGGCGCCCGGGTACGTCCGGTACTGCGGCGGGTGATAGTACTGGCGGTACGGCCCATAGTATGGATAGCGATAGAGGTATCCGTACGAGTCGCGCGTGACGATGTACGCGAGATTGCTCACAAACACAATTCCGAGCACCGTTCCGACAAATGCCGGTGCGACAAAGATCACCGGCGCGGTCGGGGGATAGTATCCGACATACGGCCTGTATCCGGGATGGTAGTAGTGTCGATGGTAGTCGCCGTAGTACGGATACCGGTAGTATCCGCCGTCGGGGCCGTGAACGAGGAGATACAAGAGCCCGGCGATGACGATCGTGCCCAACACCACTCCCCAGATGGGTACCGGTGAAACCGCGAGCGGTTGTGCGTGCGCTCCGCCGACGCCGGTGAGACCAAGCGCCGGGACGAGTACGAGGGCCAGCGCGAGAGCCACTGATATTCGCATACCGCCTCCGCAGAACATTGTGCCGTTTACCATTTCAGTACCAAAGAAGCGGCGGCGGACGCGTCGGCGGTGCACCCGATCATGCCTCGGGTCTTCAGTCGATTTCCGTGCGCTGCCCGTCTCGGGTCGATGCTCCCCGTGAGAGCGAATTGTGTGGAGATTGTGAAGGGCGCGCCTATGCCTTTGGAAGGTTGCGGCGCCGGCGGGCGTTGAAGACGTGCTCATTCCGGACACGCGTGAAGCGAGGGAAGGAGCGGATGTCACGCCTCGCGTGCTGAAGATACCGTCCGTCTTTCAAACTGCGGATATTGCCGAGCAGGAAGCCAGGAGCCGGTTCCCTTGGCTATCGCCTGAGCCTCATCGACGCGTTTAGGTGGCCGCGCGGTCCGCGCGCCACTCCAGCATCTTGCAGAACGCCTCGACGATTTTCTGGTCGAACTGCGTCCCGGCCGATTTCCGGAGCTCGACGACCGCCTCGTCGTGCGAGCGTGCCGCCTTGTAGGGACGGTCGTCGGTGATCGCGCTGTAGGCGTCGACGACCGCGAGGATCCGCGCGCCGAGCGGAATGCGCTCACCGGCGATGCCGTCGGGATAGCCTTTGCCGTCCCACCGTTCGTGGTGGTGGCGGAGGATGCGCGCCACTCCGCGCATCCGCTCGATCGGACGCAGGATCTGCTCGCCCGTGATCGGATGCTGGCGCATGATCTGCCACTCCTCGTCCGTGAGCTTCGCCGGCTTGCGCAGGATCGCGTCGGGCACCGCGATCTTGCCGATGTCGTGGAGCAGGGCCCCCCACCGGATGTCCTGGGCCTCTTCGTCCCGACACCCAAGCAGGCGGGCGGTCGCCTCCGCCCAATCGGCGAGACGCTCGCTGTGGCCGCCGGTGTACGAATCGCGGGCGTCCAGCGCGCGCCCCAACGTGATCACCATCTCGATATACGAGTCCTGGAGGTTTTGATAGAGCCGGGAGCGGTGAATCGCCGCGCCGCCGGTTTCGGCGATGCTCTTCAGCAGGCGGACCTCGGCATCGAGGAACGGCTCCTTCTGGCCGCGGCGGGCGCGTCCGACCGTGATCGTACCGATGACGTCCTGATCCGTCTGGAGCGCCGCAACGGCGAACGCGCCGAGCGCGCGATGGGCGTCCGGTGCCGCGCCAAACGCGACGGCGTCGTCGCCCGTCAGATCGTTCGTCACGTGCGAGGTGGCCGCTCCGAACATGCGCGTCAACTGCGGCGACACCGGCGCGGTCGTCCCGACGTGCCCGGCCGCGAGCCCTGAGGCGTACACGGTCGTCAGCGACTTTCCATCAGGGGTGAGCACCGCCAGCGCGCCGTGATCGGCGCGGACGAGGCGCACGATGTGGTCCACGAGCATCGGATACATTTCCTCCGGCGCACGCGCGTGGCGCAGCCGCTTGCTCAACGCGTAGAGGGCCTCGAGTTCGGCGGTGCGGCGGCCCTGGGCCTCGAAGGAACGGCCGTTCTCGAGCGCGCCCGCAGCCTGCCAGGCGAACGCCTGCATGGCCTCGCGCTCCGGCGCGGACCATGTGCGGGGGGCGTCATAGTAGCAGGCGATCGCCGCGGTCGCGCGCCCTTCGTGGATCAGCGGCCACGACGCGAAGGCCCGGAAATTTTCGCGGTCGGCCCGGCGCCGCGTGTCGTTGCCGGGCGGGAGCGTCCGGACGTCCTCGACGAGGATCGGCTCGGGCGCGGACGTCCGCCGGTTCTTCGGCAGATCCATGCAGGCGAGCTCGGCGTGCCGGGCGAGGTGGGCCCAGGGGGCGGCTCCGTCGGGTGTCACGATCTCGGCGACGAACGCCGTCGACATGCCGTGTGACCACGGACAGGTCACGATCCCGCTCGCGGAGCGCAGCAGGATGGCGACGCGGTCGGCGCCGCTGAGGTCGGCGGCCGCCTGGCCGATCGCCGACGCGACGCCCGCGACCGACGACGGACGGTTGAGCGCCTCGCTGAGCCCTACGAGGCGCTTCATGAAATCTGCGCGCAGGCGCGGATCGCCGGCATCGGACTCGCCGGCATGACGCTGCCCCACGCGCGCAGAACGCGCCGATGTCCCCGTGTGGCGTTCGGGTTCCATCGCTCTCCCGGCGCCCGTCGCGGTGGTCGGGCGCGTGGTTACGGAATATTGAACCACTAAACGAATACTCCTTTTTTCTGCCGCGGCCCCCCGGCCGGGGCCCGGCCCGGGGGGCCGCGACGCCGCGCGCGCGAAGGGATCGCGCGCGGCCGGATGCAACCGGTAGTCGACGTGAATCCACACCTCGTGCTGCTCGTGTGCGTTCTCGGCCTCGGCCTCGTCTTCGAGTTCGTGAACGGCTTCCACGACGCCGCGAACGCGATCGCGACCGCGGTGGCCACGCGGGTCCTGCGGCCGGCCCATGCGGTCGTCATGGCCGGTGTGCTCAACTTCGCCGGCGCGGTGACCGGCACGGCCGTGGCGACGACGGTCGGCAAGGGCCTGGTCGATCCGCACGTCGTCACCCAGGCCACGATCGCCGCCGGGTTGATCGCCGGCATCGGCTGGGACTGTTTCACCTGGTATCTCGGCATGCCGACGAGCTCCAGCCACGCGCTGCTGTTCGGCGTCCTCGGCGCCGGTGTGGCCACGGGCGGCTTCAAAGCGGTCGTCGTGGCGGGCGTGGTGAAGGTGGGCGTCGGCATCGGCTACTCACCGGTCATCGCCCTCCTCGCGGCCGGCGTCATCATCGTCGGGCTGTACTGGCTGCTTCATCGCAACCCGCCGTCGCGCGTCGCGCGCACGTTTGGCCGGCTGCAGCTCTTGTCGTCGATGTACATGGCGTTCAGTCACGGCGGCAACGACGGGCAGAAGACGATGGGCATCATGTCGCTCGCGCTGTTTGCGTACGGCGCGCTCGGGCCGGCGTTCTACGTGCCGCTGTGGGTGATGGTGGCTGCCGCGTGCGCCATGGGCGCGGGCACCGCGGCCGGCGGCTGGCGCATCGTCAAGACGATGGGGTTCCGGCTCACCAAGCTGCACCCGATCGACGGATTCGCCGCCGAGACGGCGGCGGCTACCACGATCGAAGTGGCCACGCGGCTCGGCATTCCGATCAGCACGACGCACGCGATCAACGGGGCGATCCTGGGCGTCGGGGCGTCCAAAGGCGTCCGCTGGGTGCGGTGGAGCATCGCCCGAAACATCGTGACGGCGTGGGTGCTGACGCTGCCCGCGTGCTTCGGGCTCGGGTGGGGGCTGATGCGGCTGGCGGTGTTGCTCGGGTTGTGAGCCGGCCGCGCGCTACTCCACGCCGGCGGCGGAGGGACCGACGCCCGCCTCCGTCGGCGGCGCTCCGCGCAGACGGACGCGCTGCGCGCCGGTGTACACGGTGAATCGCGGCCCGCGCACGAAGCCGAGCAGCGTCATCCCGAACGCCTCGGCCGTATCGCAGGCGAGGCTCGACGGCGCCGAGACGGCGGCGACGACGGGCACCCCCGCGGCCGCCGCCTTCTGGACGATCTCGAAGCCGGCCCGGCCGCTCACCATGACGATGTGATCCCGAAGCGGCAGCCGGCGCCCCAGGAAGGCGTACCCCACCAGTTTGTCCACCGCGTTATGACGGCCGACGTCCTCTCGCAGGGCGAGGAGCCGGCCGCGCTGATCGAACAGGCCCGCCGCGTGGAGGCCGCCCGTCTTGGTGAACAGCGTCTGCGCGTCCCGCAGCGCGTCCCCGATCCGGACAAGGAGCTCCTCGTCGACCGTGGGGCCGCTGCCGGCCACAGTCCCGATGCCGCGAACGTGGATCGCCTCGATCGAGGCCTTGCCGCAGACGCCGCAGCTCGACGTCGTGTAGAAATTCCGGCGGAGCCGCTCCGGATCGTACGCCGCGCCTGGGCGCAGCGCGACGTTCACGATGTTGTACTGCTGGCCCCCGTCGAGGGACGGATCGGTGCAGTAGCTGATGGCCCGGATGTCATCGGGCGTTCGCACGACGCCCTCCGTGCACAAGAATCCGGCGGCGAGCTCGAAGTCGTGCCCCGGCGTGCGCATCGTGACCGAAATCCGGGTGAACGGCCCGTCGTCCGGCGGGTAGAGACGGATTTCCAGCGGTTCTTCGACGGCCAGCACATCGGTGCGGGTCTGCGCCGAGTCCTCGCGGGCCCGGACCACCCGGCGGCGGACCGTGCTCGTCCGCGCGGCGGGGAGGGCGGCCTCGGGCATTCCCTCGGCGGCAGGCGTCATCGCGCGCCCATCGTAGCATCGGGCCCGTCGGAGCGTCAACGCGAAGGTCTGAATCGCGCGGCGGCGGGCCGGTGGGCCGGCCCGCGCGGAACGATCCGCGGCCGTCCGACGTTTACGGGAGGAAGGGTAGTTGCCCGCTCGTCCTCGGGAAGGTATAGTGGGGTATATCCATTGAAGGTCGGATGACGAGCGGCGTCCGGCTCGGCCCGGAACGAGTGTCTTTCGGGCCACCGTTGTACCAATCGCAGCCGACTTCATCGACGCAAAGAGAGGCCGCCGATGGGTAGACCGCGAGGACCGAATACGGTCCGGCGAACCGCGCACGCGCAGGAGCCGCGCCTGACGCCGCGGCAGTGGCGGATCGTCCGTCAGGCCGCCGTCACGGTGGCTCTCGCCGGCACCGCCATCGTCCTCGCCGCCGCCGGCCTGCTCGTCGGCGCCGCGGCCGCGATCGGCGCCCATCTTCCCTCGGTCGACGCCCTCTACGATCTGCCGAGTGAAGCCACCCGGATCTATTCCTCGGACGGCCAGCTCATCGCCAGCCTGTACCGCGAAAATCGCGACAGCGTTCCGCTGGGACAGGTGGCGAGCACCCTGCAGCGCGCCGTCATCGACACGGAGGACGCGGACTTCTACCGCCACCGCGGCTTCTCGCTGCGCGGCGTGGTCCGGGCGAGCCTGCGCAACCTGGAGGACCGCGGGTACGCCGAGGGCGGCAGCACGATCACGCAGCAGCTGGCCCGCAACATGTTCCTCACCAGTGAGAAGTCGCTCACCCGCAAGATCGCGGAGATCCTGCTCGCCGTGCAGATCGAGCGGCGGCTCACCAAGGACGAGATCCTGGAGCGTTATCTCAACCAGGTGTACTTCGGCCAGGGCGCCTACGGCGTCGAGACGGCGGCGGAGGTGTACTTCGGGAAGCCCGCCGCTTCGCTGTCGCTGCCGGAGAGCGCGATGCTCGCCGGGCTCATCCGCGCCCCGTCGTACTATTCGCCCTACGAGCATCTCGACCGTGGCCGCACCCGGATGGGCGAGGTGCTCCTGCGCATGACGGAGCAGGGGGACATCACGCCGGCGCAGATGCACGCGGCGGAGCACGCCCACCTGCGCCTCGCCGCGAAGACCAACGCCGGGCTCATCGGTATTCGCGCGCCCTACTTCGTGAGCTACATCCTGCCGGGGCTCCTGCAGCGGTACGGCGAGGAGATGCTCTACAAAGGCGGCCTACGCGTCTACACGACGCTCGATCTTCGCATGCAGGCGGCCGCGGATGGGGTGGTGCGCAGCGCGATAGAGGAGGCGAAGCACGATCACCTCCAGGCGCAGCAGGGCGCGATGGTCGCGATCGACCCGCGGAATGGGTACGTGCGGGCGATGATCGGCGGATACGACTTCCGGACGAGTCAGTTCAACCGCGCCTGGCAGGCGCACCGGCAGCCGGGGTCGGCGTTCAAGCCGTTTACCTACACCGTCGCCGTGATGCGCGGGATTCCGCCGACGCGCATGCTGCTCGACGCGCCGATCGAGTTTCCGATGCCGGACGGCAGCGTCTGGAAGCCGGAAAACTACGACAAGAAGTGGCACGGCTCCATCACGGCGCGGTACGCGCTCGAGAACTCGATCAACGTCGCGTCGATCCGGCTGGAGCAGCAAGTGGGCCCGCGCGCGATCGTCGACCTCGCGCACCGGATGGGCATCGGCAGTCCGCTGCAGCCGAACCTGTCCTTGACGCTCGGCGCCTCGGACGTGACGCTGCTCGAACTGGTCTCCGCCTACGGCGTCTTCGCGAACGGCGGGGTTCGCGCGGCGCCGGTGGCCGTCACGCGCGTGACCGACTACCACGGGAAGGTGCTCGAAGAGCACGCGGCCGACCGGCACGTCGTGCTCAGCCCCGAGGTCGCGTACGTGATGACCGACATGTTGAAGGGCGTGGTGCAGCGCGGCACCGGTACCGCGGCCAACATCGGCATTCCCCAGGCCGGCAAGACCGGCACCGCGGACGATTACCGCAACGCGTGGTTCATCGGATTCACACCGTCGATCGTCGCCGGGGTCTGGGTGGGCAACGACGACGATTCGCCGATGAACAAGGTTACCGGCGGCAGCCTCCCCGCGCGGACGTGGGCGGCGTTCATGAAGCAGATTCTCCCGCTGGTCGGGAAAGACGACTGGACGTCGCCCGACGGCGTCGTGCAGGGCACGGTCTGCGCCACCGACGCGTCGGCGGCGGGCTGCACCACTCGTCCCGAGGTGTTCATCCGGGGGACGGAGCCCGAGGGCGTAACCGCCCCCGCCGCGCCGGCAACGCCTTCCCCGGATCAGCCGGCGGCGCCGCCCGGACCATCCGGTGTGCCCGTGCCGGCCGACCAGCGGCCGGCCACCATGACATCAAAGCCGGCGGGGACCCCGGCGCCCGCCCCGGCCGTTCCCGCGGTCGTAACAGGAGCGCCGGGCGGATCCGCCCAGACGATTCCGCCCGCGGCCCCCGACCATGCCACGGTCCCGGTGGTGATCACGGCGCCGCGCCACGGCAGCGACGTCGATCTCCCGCTGACGATTACCGGCGCCTCCCCGCCGGGCACGCTCGTGCACCTCACGGTGACGAGCGAGAGCGGTGCGATCAAGGTGGAGGCCGCGAACGTCTACGTCCGGACCGATCAATCGGGCACCTTTTCTTATCAGGTCAACCCGTGGCTGCGTCCGTCCGGCGGGACGCTTGTGATTACGGCGGCCGCGACGGCCGGTCCGGACGGGGCCGCGATATCCGGCACCGCCACGGTGACTGTTCGCATCAAATAGCGCGTTCCGGCGGCGGGCCCCGCCGTGGTCATCGTACGTCCCGCGCGCGGGCCATTCCGACCCGCTTGCCCGTCCGGGGCCGCCCCAGTATAGTAGTGGGAGCAGGCCGCCCGGGCGTGACGCCCGGGCGGGTCGTTCCTTAGGGGGCTCGCCGTGTCAGGACATTCCAAGTGGCATAACATCAAGATCAAGAAGGGCAAGGTCGACCAGCAGCGCGGCAAGCTCTTCAGCAAGCTCGCGCGGGAGATCATCATCGCCGCGAAAGACGGCGGCGGCGACCCGGCCAACAACATGCGCCTCAGGTCGGCGATCGAGCGTGCCCGGGAAGCCAGCATGCCGAACGACAACATTCAGCGCGCGGTGGCGCGCGGGGCGGGCGGCGGCGAAGGCGTTGTCTACGAGGAGATGACCTACGAGGGCATGGGCCCCGCCGGCGTCGCGCTCCTCGTGCAGGTCGCCACGGACAACAAGAACCGCACCGCCTCCGAGATCCGGAACGTCCTCACCAAGGCCGGCGGGTCGATGGGCGCGTCGGTCGCGTGGATGTTCGAGAAGAAGGGGCTCATCACGCTCCCCCGCACGGTCGCCCCGGAGGACGAGGTCATCACGCGGGCGATCGACGCCGAGGACATCAAGACGACGGACGGCGAGTACGAGATCACGACGGCGCCGGAAGACTTCATGAAGGTGCGCCGCGCGGTCGAGGAGGCCGGCTGGAAGCCGACGCTGGCGGAGATCACGATGGTCCCGAAGTCGTCGGTGCCGATCAGCGGCAAGGAGGCGCAGCAGGTGCTGCGGCTCATGGAGGCGCTGGAGGACCACGACGACGTGCAGCACGTCTATGCCAATTTCGATATCCCGGACGAGGTACTGCAGCAGGTCGGCTAATCACGCGACGGGGGTGTCCTGTGGGACTACGCGAGAGCATCGAACCCGGATTCCGCGCCATTTGGACCGCGGTCCAACAAAACGTTGAACTGATGCCCGAGGGACGTCTCGACGCCAAGCCCGAGGGCTTGGAGACTCGGTCGTTCCGCGAGATCGCGATGCACATCGCCAACTCGTCGGTCATGTTCAGCGACAATATCGGCAAGTCTGTGTGGGAGCGTGTCACGGCGTTTCCGCCGGACAACTTCCGCTCGCGGGCGCAGGTGCTGGACGCGGTCCGGCAGGGCGGCGAGCGCTACATCGCCGGGCTGGTCCGTCTCACGGACCAGGAAGCGGTGAGGACTGTCGAGACGCCGTGGGGCGCCAAACTGCCGCAGGGCGCGCTCGTCGGTTTCCAGGTGCCGCACGCCTTCTACCATAACGGGCAGCTGTCGATCTATCTTCGGATGGCGGGGATCAAGCCGGTCTTCGCAGCCCGCTGAGCCCCCGCGGCTGAACCGGCACCCGTAGCCGCCGGCAGGCCCATCGCAGGAAGGCCGGTGCCAATGGCGAACATTGGTTCGTGTTCGCTTCCCAGCCTCGCGGGTCGGCCGGAGGTCATGGGCCAGACAGGGGACCCGTCGTGCCTGCTCGGCGGAACGGCGGCGTGCGGATGCTCGGTCTCGATCCCGGACTCCATCTGACCGGATACGGCATGATCGACGCCGTGGGTCCCGTCCTCAACGTCGCCGAAGCCGGGGTGATCCGCACCGACCCCCGCGCGCCGCTGAGCGAGCGCTTGGCGGAACTCTATGCCGGCCTGCGCGAAGTCCTGGCGGAATGGCGGCCCGGCGCGATCGCGCTTGAGGATGTCTTTGCGCATCCCGCCTTTCCACGCACCGGCATTCTGATCGGTCACGTCTGCGGCGTGATCAGCGTCGCCGCGTCCGAGCGGCGGATCCCCGTGGAGACGATTCCGCCGGCCGCGGTGAAGCGCGCCCTCGTCACCTCCGGGCGCGCCGACAAGCGCCAGATCCAGCGGATGGTGCGAGCGCTGCTGACCCTCGACCGGGAGCCGGTCAGCCACGTCGGCGACGCGCTGGCGCTCGCGCTGGTGGCCCTCTCCCGGCGCGGCGTGCCGCTCGTGCGCGCATGATCGCGCTGCTTCGCGGCCGCGTGATGCGACGCACCGAGGAGATGCTGGTCCTCGACTGCGGCGGCGTCGGCTACGAGGTCCATCTGCCGGCGTTCCTGCGCGACCTGCTGCGCGCCGACCCGCACCGCCTCGACGAGACCGTGGAACTGCACATCTCGTACCACGTCAGCGCGAACCAGCCGCGTCCGCTGCTGGTGGGATTCTTGCGCGAGGTCGAGCAGGAGTTCTTCGAACGGTTCATCACCGTCGACGGTGTCGGCCCGACGAAGGCGATGAAGGCGCTCGCGCACCCGATCGAACGGGTCGCCGACGCCGTGGAGTGCAAGGACATCGGGTTCTTACAAAAACTGCCGGGCATCGGGGCGCGCACCGCGGAGAAGATCGTCGCGGCGCTGCACGGCAAGATGGGCAAGTACGCGCTGCTCCGCACGGACGCGCCCGCGGCACCCGAGAGCCCGCCGGCCGATTTCCAGGATGAAGTGATCGACGTGCTGACGCGCCAGCTCGGCTATCGCGCGGCGGAGGCCCGGCGTATGGTCGGCGACGCGCTGCGGCGCAACGGCGCGATCTCGTCCGCGGAAGCGCTCCTGCAGGAGGTCTACCGCGTGGAGCGCGGGCAGGACCGGCCCGCGAAGACGGGCTCGCTCGCATGACGCGGGAGCGCGCGATCGGGCCGGCGGGCGGAGGGGGCGAGCCGCCGCGCGAGGGCGGGGCGGCTCGGGCCGGGGAATCGCCGCGATCCGCCGCCGACGAGCAGTTCATCCGCAGCCTCCGGCCGAAGCGTCTTGAGGAGTGCATCGGACAGTCCCGCGTCATCACGGGGTTGTCCATCAGCATTCAGGCGGCCCGCGACCGGGGCGAAGCGCTCGATCACGTGCTGCTGCACGGGCCGCCGGGGCTCGGCAAGACGACGTTCGCCAACGTCATCGCCGCCGAGATGAACACCAAGATCGTCACCACCTCGGGGCCGGCGCTCGAGCGGGGCGGGGATCTCATGGGGGTCCTCACCAACCTCGACGCCGGCGATGTGCTGTTCATCGACGAGATCCACCGGTTGCCGCGCGCGGTCGAAGAGTTTCTCTATCCCGCGATGGAGGACTTTTGCGTCAACTTCGTGATCGAGAAGGGCGCCCACGCGCGGACGCTGCGCTACACCCTGCGGCCGTTCACCCTGGTGGGCGCGACGACCCGCGCCGGCCTGCTCTCGTCGCCGCTGCGCGACCGGTTCGGCATCACGCACCATCTCGACTTCTATCCGGTCGACGACCTCGCCAAGGTCGTCCGCCGGTCGGCGTCGATCCTCGCCGTCGCGGCCGCCGACGACGGCGCGGAAGAGATCGCGCGCCGGTCGCGCGGGACGCCGCGGATCGCGAACCGGCTGTTGCGCCGGGTACGCGACTATGCCCAGGTGCGGGCCGAGGGCAACATCACGCTTGAGGTGGCCAAGGAAGCGCTCGAGTTCGAGGGCGTGGATCCGATCGGGCTCGATGCGCAGGACCGAGAGCTGCTCCGCACCGTGGTGCAGATCTACGGCGGCGGCCCGGTCGGCGTAGAGGCGCTCGCCGCGACGCTCAACGAGGAGGTCGACAGCATCGTCGAGATGATCGAGCCCTACCTCCTGAAGATCGGCTTTCTGACGAGGACGCCGTCCGGCCGGCGCGTCACCGCGCAGGCCTGCGACCACCTGGGACTCGCCGCGCCGGCCGACTCCCGGCCGGCCCCCCGCGGCCAGGGGGCGTTGTTCTCGTGACCCCCGCATCCATCGGCCGGCTGCTGATCGGGCTCGGCATCCTCCTCGTCATCATGGGAGGCGCGATCGTGCTGCTCGGGACGCTGCCGCGGCTCCCCGGCGACATCTACATTCAGCGGAAGGGATTCACGCTCTACGTTCCGATCCTCGGCAGCGTGCTCGTGAGCCTCATCCTCACGCTGCTCCTCAATCTGGTCTTCGCGAGACGATGAGCCGCGTGGTCCGGCCGCGGCGGGCGATTCTCGCGGGCACCCTCGCCGGCGCCGTCGCGTGCTTCGCGGCGGCGTCCCCGCCCTTCGGCTGCCTCCTGCCCGCGCGCGGGACCGAATCGCTCGTGATCCGAGTCGGCGTCCTGGTCGATCGCCCGTCGGTCCAAATCAGCGCGGACGGTCCCGTCACGGCCGAAGATGTGTCGGTGTCGATGTTTACGGCGCCGGCGCCGGTCGTGCTGGCGCAGCCGCCGGGCGGCACGGCCTGGATCGCGACCGCCAGCGGCAACGCCGGGCTCGATCTCTCCGGCACCCTCCTCGGTCCGGCCGTCCGTCTCACGGCGCAACACGGGCTGTTGCGCGCGGACGGGCGTTCCTATCGCGGCACGCTCGAGCTGCGGCGAACGCCGGCGGGCCGGGTCACGGTCGTGAACGTCCTCGACCTCGAGTCATACTTGTACGGGGTCATCAAAGGCGAGGTGGACCCACGCTGGCCGCCCGAGGCGGTTCGCGCGCAGGCGGTGGCCGCGCGGACGCTCGCGGTCCAGCGAATGCTTGCGTCCGTGTCCGCGCAGGATCCCGGCTCCGCGGCCGCGGGGTTCGACCTCGCGGCGACGACGGACGCACAGGTCTACCTCGGCGCGGCGGCCGAGGATCCCGCCGCGACGTCGGCGGTGGACGCGACCCGCGGGCTTGTCGTGACCTACGACGGCCGGCCGATCTTCGCGGCATACCATTCGAACTCCGGCGGCCACACCGAGGACAGCGAGAACGTGTGGGGCACGCTGTATCCGTACCTGCGGGGCGTCCCGGATCCGTACGCGCTGGACGCGCCCGGCGTGACCTGGAGCACCGTGCTGCCGCTCGCGGCGATCGAGGCCGATCTCCGCCGCGGGGGCGCCAGCCTCACCGGCCTCGACGACGTCGCACCGGGCCGCGTGACGCCGTGGGGGCGCGTGGTCACGGTGCGGGTCCGGGGCGAGGACGGCCGGACCCAGGAGATCAATGCGAATCGCTTTCGCCTTCTCGTCGGCCCGAGCGTCCTGCGCAGCACGATGTTCAGCGTGGCGCGGCGTGGCCTCGCGGCCGATTTTACGGGACGGGGATCCGGCCACGGGGTCGGCCTCGACCAGTGGGGCGCACGCGCGATGGCCGCCCGCGGCTCCACGTTCGAGCAAATCCTCAAGTACTACTACACGGGCGTCACGATCGAACCGCGGTACTAGGCCTCTGAGCCTCCGGCTCTCAGACTTCGATTACGATCTCCCGCGCGACCTCATCGCCCAGGCGCCCGCGCGCCCGCGGGACAGTTCACGGCTCCTGGTGCTGCGCCGGGACACCGGGGCGGTCGAGCACCGCGCCTTCAGGGATCTCCCCGAGCATCTGCGGCCCGGCGACGCGCTGGTGCTGAACGACACGAAAGTCCTGCCGGTCCGCCTGCGCGGCCGCCGGGTCTCGGGCGGCGAGGTCGAGGTTCTTCTATTGAAGCCCGTGAAATCCGCGGACGGTCAATGGCAGGCGCTGGTGCGGCCGGGAAAACGCCTGCGATCCGGAACGCGCCTCCGCTTCGGCGAGGGGGCGGTCGAGGTGACGATCGGCGGGCCGGCCGGGCGGGGGACCCGCTTCGTCACCGTGCACCATGCCGGGGACCTCCGCGCCGCGCTCGCACGGGCCGGCGAGATGCCCGTGCCGCCGTACATCGAGCGGCCGCTCGACGATCCCGCGGACTACCAGACCGTGTACGCCGAGCGCGAGGGAGCGGTCGCCGCCCCGACCGCGGGCCTGCACTTCACGCCGGCGCTGCTCGATGCGATCCGGGGCCGCGGCGTGCGCGTCGTGTTCGTCACGCTGCATGTCGGGCTCGGCACGTTCCGCGGCGTCGAGGTCGATGACGTGACGCGGCATCGGATGGATGCGGAGGACTTTGAGTTGAGCGCGGAGGCGGCGGCCGCGATCAACGGCGCCCGGGCGGCGGGCGGCCGGGTCGTCGCCGTCGGCACGACGGTGGTGCGGACCCTCGAGTCGATCGCGGGCGGCGACGGGATCGTGCGGGCGGGGCGGGGCAGCACCGAGCTGTTCATCACGCCCGGGTTCCGCTTCCGCGCGACGGACGCGCTCGTCACAAACTTCCATCTGCCCCGCACGACGCTGCTGATGCTCGTGAGCGCATTTGCCGGCCGCGAGCGCATCCTCGCGGCCTACGCGGAGGCGATCCGGCTGCGCTACCGGTTGTACAGCTTCGGGGACGCGATGCTGATCGTCTGACCGGTTTCCGCGGACTTACTTCGGAGCGATTCTGGTCCATCCCCGGCGCGCCGGGGCCCACTGCTCGAGCGGCCGTCCGAGGTAGTCCTTGCCTTCAACTTGGTAGCCCGCGGCGGTGAGCCGCTTGAGCGCCTCGGCGTAGTACCGGTAGTCGATTTGCCAGCTGTTGCGGAGCGGATTCCGGTAGGCGCCGAGGCCGCCGAGCAGCCGGCGCAGATTCTGGTCCTCGGTCGTCTCGCACCGCAACTCGACGCTCTGGTTGATCGTGCCGAGCGCCTGGATCTTCGCGTTCTGCGGCGCGACAACGGGTTGTCCGCCGGGATTGTCGGACGTGGCGAGGGCAGGGGTGCCGGGCGCGGGCTTGGCGGGGGCCGCGGGGCGCGCCGCGCCGCCGGGAACGGTAGGACCTGACGGACCGGCGGGAACGGCCGGCGCCCCCGGTGCGGCGGCTTCCGCCGCGCGCTGCGCCTTCATCGCCTCCGCCTTCGCTTTCGCGGCGGCGATCTTCTCCTCACGGCTCATTTCGTCGGCCATCGCGCGTTCCCCCGATCAGGACGCGAGTGGTGCGGCGTCGCTCCACGCGATTCTAGCGGACGGCGCGGACCGGCTCAAGCCGCCGGACGTGCGGCGCCGGCGCGAGGCGAGGTGCTATACTTCCACGCGCGAT
>DASYXS010000140.1:0-6444 GCA_035934535.1 bacterium | reverse complement strand
CGCGGCCAGCGCGCCGGCGACGCCGGCGGCCACGCCGGTCGCCATCGCCGTGCCCTGGTTGCGCGTATACACGTCGGCGTGGTGGTCGACGGAGATGCAGCGGCCGGCGACGAGCAGGCCGTCCACGTCCCGCGGCACGAGGCACCCGTACGGAATCTCGTAGACGAACATCCGGGCCACGAGCTCCCGCGCCTCTACGTCCCGCGGCCCGCCTTCCTGCCCATCCGGCGGGTGCCCGCCCTGCTGGCGCGGGTTCTGCTGGTTCGCGTCGACCCCAACGACATCGTCGTAGCGGCGCCCGGCGAGGATGTCGTCCTCGGTCATGAGGTACTCGCCCCGGATGCGGCGCGTCTCGCGGACGCCGATCGTGTGTGCGGAGTCGAGGATGAACGAGCGCTCGAAGCCGGGCACCCGGGCGCGCGCCCACGCCGCGAGCTGGATCATCTGGTGCCGCGTCTCGATCTCCGCGCGCGACAGGTCTTCGGCGTTGGTTCCGTCCACGCCGTACACGCGCGTCGCGTTGACGGTGAGGACGCCGCGGTCCGGCAGGACGGACTCGACGCGGAAATAGTAGCAGTCCTGCCACAGCTCGCCGCGCGCCTTCGCCTCCTCGACGAGCTTGAAGAAGCCGAAGACGCGGATCATCTGGTGCTCGAGGTCGAGCATGCACTGCAGCGGATCCGGCGAGAAGTCGTCGGGGTGCGAGCGCACGTACTCGACGAGCCGCGGGACGTCCACGCCGCCCATCCGGAAGATGAGCGTCATCGGCCGCATCTTGCCGTCCCGTTCGCGCCCTTTGATGTACGGCGCGCCGGCGCGCGCCGCGATGTCGGCGTCCCCGCTCGCGTCCACCGTGACACGGCTCAGGATCGCCTGGCGCCCGGACTTGTTCTCGGCGACGATGCCCCTGAGATCGCGGCCGTCGAGCACGACGTCGCTGACAAACGTGTGCAGCAACACGCGGACGCCGGCCTCGGCCAGCATCTCGAGGGCCGTGACCTTGTACAGCTCGGGATCGTAGACGACGAACTCGCCCGGGATCGCGCCGCCCCGCGCGATGAGCCGGTCGAAGAGCTCGCGGACCAGTCCCCGCGACGCCGCGTAGGGCACGTAGAAGAGGTTCATCATCGCCGCGGTGCCGGTGCCGCCGAGGGAGCCGAAGCGCTCGACGAGCATCGTCCGGGCGCCGGTGCGGCCGGCGGCGAGGGCCGCCATGACGCCGGCGATGCCGCCGCCGACGACGAGGACATCGGTTTCGTGCGCGACCGGGAGATCCCGGGCCGCCTCGACCACCTGTCCCGATCCCAGAGGCCGTGCTGGCAAGGGCCCGCACCTCCGACGTGTCCGCGGCAGCGCCTAGTGTGTGGCCGCCGTGGCAGGAGCGCGGGGGCGGCTGCCGGGCGGCGGGGGCGAACGTCTGATCCTGCGAACGATGTGGGGCTCGTGATTCGGGCCGATTCCTCCGAATTCCTGTCAAATCGGTTTGACAAATGGAGCCGGTGTCCGCACAATGGAGGACGTGCGGCCTCTTCGTGTACCGGTGCCGGTGTAGCCGTGGCCCGCGTGGCGGCGCGCAAGAGCGAGGCCGCACCGGCCCGGCACCCCCGGGTTCGCGGCCGCGCCGGCTCGGCGAGCAGCCTGCGGGACGTGGCCCGTCTCGCCGGGGTATCGCTTCCGACCGCCTCCCAGGCCCTCAACGGCCGCGCCCGGATCAGCACCATCACCCGAAAGCGGGTGCGCGAGGCCGCGCGCCGGCTGCGGTACACGCCGAACGCCGCGGCCCGGCGCCTCAAGTTGGGGCGCTCCAACTCTGTCGCGATCGTGCCGGGGCTCAACATGACCGGCATCTTCTCGGATCTCTTCTACCGGGCCGTCCTCGCCGGGGTGGGCAGCGTGTTCGAGGAGGTCGACGTCCGGATGCTGATCGCGCCGCCGCTGCGCCCGTCGTCCTCCGCCCCGCCCTTCGTCGAGATGGCGCAGGCGCGCGAAGTGGACGGCATCCTCGTCGCCGGCGTCGTCGAGGCGCGGTGGGTGCGCGCGGCGCTCGGGGCCGGCGTGCCGGTCGTCATCCTCGATAATTTTGTCCCGGGGGTCGGCGCGCCCGCGGTGGTCAACGACAACGCCGGCGGCGCCTACGCGGCCGCCCGGCACCTCGCGGACCTCGGCCACACGCGCATCGGCTTTGTCGGCGCCGCGGTCGACTATCCGTTCGGCCGGGAAACGCAGGAGGGCTATGCCGCCGCGCTGCGGGACGCCGGCCTCGAGCGCGATCCGGCCCTCGAGGCCGTCACCCCGGTCGACGCGGACGCCGCCTTCCGCCGCTCCGGCGAGCTGCTGGCGCTGGCCGACCGGCCGTCCGCGATCTTCGCGGTCACCGACAAGCAGGCGCTCGGCGTCATGCGGGCGGCCGGCGCCGCCGGACTCCGGATTCCGGACGACCTCTCGGTCGTCGGCATGGACGACATCGAGCTCGCGGCGACGACCGACCCGCCGCTCACGACGGTTCGCATACGCAAGGACGTGATGGGCGCGACCGCGGCCCGGATCCTCCTCGGCCTCATCGCGGGAGATCGCGCGGCGCGGCCCGTTACCACGGTCGCAAACGAGCTCATCATTCGAGGCACCACGGGAGGCAGGCCATGAGCAGAACAACCGGCGAGCGGCTGGCAGTCGACGGCGGGACCCCGGTTCGCACCGAACCGCTCCTGCCCGGCTATCCCGGGGGCCTCATGATCGGCGCGGAGGAGAAGGCCGCGGTCATGGAGGTGCTGGACAGCCAGAGCCTCTTCCGCCACTACGGGCCCAAACCGCTCGGGAAGGTCGTGGCGTTCGAGCACGCGTTCGCGCGCGCGATGGGCACGCGTCACGCGGTCGGGGTGACGTCGGGCACGGCCGCGCTCATGACGGCGCTCGCGGCCCTCGGCGTGGGGCCCGGCGACGAGGTCATCGTCCCGACCTACACGTGGATCGCCACGATCAACGCCGTCGTGATCCTCGGCGCGGTGCCGGTGTTCGTCGACATCGACGACAGCCTGAACATGGACCCGAGCGCGGTGGAGGCCGCGGTCACGCCCGCGACCAAGGCGATTCTGCCGGTGCACATGCGCGGGGCCGGCGCCGACATGGCGCCGATCCTCGAAACCGCGCGGCGGCACCGGCTCCGCGTCGTCGAAGACACGGCGCAGGCGGTCGGCGGGCGGTATCGGGGCACGCGGCTCGGCACGTTCGGCGATCTCGGCGCCTTCAGCCTGCAGTACCACAAGGTGATCACCACCGGCGAGGGCGGCGTGGTCGTGACTCAGAACGCCGGACTCTACGACCGCGCGGTGCGCTTCCACGACCAGGGGTCGGCCCGCATGCAGGAACTCGATGAAACGCTGCCCGGCGCCAACCCGCTGATGATCGGCCTCAACTTCCGGATGAGCGAGATCACCGGGGCGATCGGCCTGGTGCAGCTCGGGCGGATGGAGAGCATCATCGAGCGCATGCGCACGCACAAACGGACGATCCTCGACGGACTGACCGGCGTGCCCGGCCTCACGCCGCGCCCGCTGCCCGACCCGGACGGCGACACCGGCGCGACGCTGATGTTCTTCCTGCCGAGCGGCGAGCAGACCCGCGCCTTCAGCGCGGCCCTCAACGCCGAGGGCATCCGCAACACCGTGGCCTGGGACAGCGGCCAGCACGTGTACTATCATTTCGACCAGATCATCGAGCGCCGGATGTTCTCGGAGCGGCACTGCGCGTGGGAGTGTCCCCACTACCGCGGCCGCGCGCGCCTCGAGAAGGGCATGTTTCCACGGAGCGACGATCTCCTCCGGCGCGCGATCCACATCGACCTGCATCCGCTCATGACCGAACGGGACGAAGCCGACATCGTGCGCGCGATCCGCAAAGTCTCGCACGCGCTGTCATAACACCCGGGTCCGGGATTCTCGGGGCGGCTTGAGATGGCGCGACCGCTCGGCATCGCGATCCTCGGCTACACGGGCGTCGCCAAGGCGCACCTCGCCGCGGTGCGCCGCCAGCCCGAGCTCTTTCCGGATGCGCCGGCGCCGCTGCGGCTCGTCGCGCTGTGCGGCCGGACGCGCGACGCGGTCGAAGAAGCCGCCCGGCGCTACGGCGCCGAGCGGGCCGCGACGGAGTGGCAGGCGCTCATCGACGACCCCGGCGTGGACGTGCTGATCAACGCGGCCCCGAACGACCTGCACGCGGCGCCGAGCGTCGCCGCGCTGCGGGCCGGCAAGGCCGTGCTGTGCGAAAAACCGCTCGGCCGGACGGCGCGGGAAGCGGCGGACATGGCGCGCGCCGCACGCGACAGCGGGCGTGTCGCGATGACGGGATTCAACTACCGGTTCATGCCGGCCGTGCTGCTGGCCCGGCGGATGGTGGCGTCCGGCGAGCTGGGCCGCCTCTACCACTTCCGCTGCCGCTACAGCGACGACTCGCTGCTCGATCCGCGCGCTCCCTGGGGGTGGCGCCACGACCGCGAGCTGGCCGGCAGCGGCGTGATCGGCGATCTGGCGGCTCATCCGCTCGACCTCGCGCTGGCGCTGGCCGGGCCGATCACCGCGGTCACCGCGGCCACGCGGACGTTCGTCGCCGAGCGGCCGCGCGGCGCGGGAGCGGCGCCCGTCACCGTCGAGGACGCCGTCGTCGGCACCCTCGAGTTTCAAAGCGGCGCCGTCGGCACCCTGGAAGCGAGCGGCCTGTGTCCCGGCCGCAAGAATCTGTTTACCTTCGAGCTCAACGGCGAGCGCGGCACCGTGGTGTGGGACCTCGAGCGCCTGAACGAGCTGCGCGTGTATCACGGGGACGGGGAAGCGCGCGGCCTCGCCGACGTCCTGGTGACCGAGCGGACCCATCCGTACGGCGGCCGGTGGTGGCCGCCCGGACATACGCTCGGCTGGGAGAGCGGCTTCGTCCACCAGCTCGAGGAGCTCGTGCGCCGCGTGACGGGCGCCGGCGGACCGATGGCCGGCGCCACATTCGCGGACGGCCTGGCCTGCGCGCTGGTCTGCGACGCGCTGCTCTCGGCGGCGGAGACCGGACGGCGGATCGCCGTGCCGCCGGTGCCCGCGTCATGGTGAAGATCGGGCTCGTGGGCGCCGGCGCCATGGGCCGGCGGCATCTCGAGGCGCTGTCGCGCGACGGGCGCGTCGCGATCGTCGGGGTCGCGGACAACGTGGAAGCGGCCGCCCGGCGGGCCGCGGAGCCGCTCGGCGCGCGGGCGTGCCGCACGGTCGGGGAGCTCGCCGAGGCGGACGCGGACGCCGTGTACGTCACGCTGCCGAACGCGTTTCACGGCGCGGTCGTCCTCGACGCGCTGGATCACGGACTGCACGTGTTCTCCGAGAAGCCGATGGCGACGACGCTGGACGAAGCGCGGCGCGTGGCCGCCGCCGTGCGCCGCACCGGACGGCTGTACCAGATGGGCTTCAATCGCCGGTTCGCGCCGGCGTACCGCTACCTCAAGGAGCAGGTCGCCGGCGGGTTCGTCCCGTTCTCGGCGAACGGCAAGATCACCGACGGCGACATGCTGACCCCGCCGTGGTACGTCGACGTGTCGCTGACCGGCGGGTTTCTCTACGACTGCGCGGTCCACATGATCGATCTCGCGGGGTGGCTCGTCGGCCCGGTGCGCACGGTGTCCGCGCTCGGCCGTCAGAGCTGCTACCCCGACTATGACGACGTCGCGCTGCTGCTGGAGTGCGACGGCGGGCGGCCGGTCACCCTCACCACCTGCGGACACGCGTCGTGGGCCAAGCCGACGGAGCGCGTCGAGCTCTACGGCGACCACGCGCTCCTCGAGTCCGCGGACATGGACCGGGCGCGCCACGCCACCCGCGAGGCGCCCGGCGCGGCGTGGCAGGTCTTCCCCTCGCCCGACGAGGTCACCGCCCTCGGCTACGTTGCCGAGGACCGGGCTTTCGTCGACGCCTGTTTGGGCGAGGGGCCGCCCCCGGTTACCGTGGAGGACGCGCTCCACAGCATCGCGGTCATCGACGCCGCCTACCGGAGCCTGCGCGCGGGCGGGCGGCCGGAACCCGTGTCGGACCCGTAAACCGCGCGGCACAACAGCTAGTCGAGGAGGGACACGATGAGACGGTTCGGCGGGATCGTAGTTGCGCTGCTCGTCATCGGCCTGCTGGGGTCGGGGTATCCCGCGGCGTGGGCGATCAACTCGGTCGGGGGCGGCAATTTCAACGTGCAGAGCCGCGTCGACCTGCGGGCGCTGACGCGCGACAATTTCTACAAAGTGCTCGGACCCGCGGCGCGGGGCCAGAACATCGTCTTCTACGATTTCGCGGACACGCTGTGCGAGCTGCTGGCCAAAGAAGTCGCCGACTGGGGCCGGTCGAACGGGGTCGGAGTGAAGCACGTCTGCGTCGACGGCGACGCGGCGACGCAGCAGTTGATCGCCGAGCATCAGGCCGGCAAACC
>DASYXS010000139.1:0-9706 GCA_035934535.1 bacterium | reverse complement strand
TCGACGCTGCACGTCACGGTCTCCGCGGAGTGAGCGAGGGTCACGGTCACGCGGCCGGCGCGGGCGTGCCGCGCGACGTTCGTGAGCGCCTCCTGGAGGATCCGCCGAAACGCAAATTCCGACGCGGGTGACAGCGGAATCGCCGCCTCGCGGCTGTGGACCTCGGTAGCGATCTCGGTATGCGTGGACAGCGCCGCGAGGTACTGCCGCGCGGCGGCGACGGCGTTTCCCGCCGAAGGCCCGGGAGAGCGGAGCCCGAGCACCAACAGACGGATCTCGTCGAGACCCTGCCGCAGCAGCCGCTTGAGCTCCGGCAGCAGCGCGGCGGCACGCTGGAGATCGGCGGGCAGCAGGCGTTCGATCAGTTCCACCGACTGCGTCCCCGCGGCCAGGATGTGGCCGACGCCGTCGTGGATCTCCCGGGCGAGCCGGTTGCGCTCCTCCTCGAGGAGGAGTTGCTCGCGGAGGCGCGCGACCTCGCGGTCGCGTGTTACCTCGCGCCACGCCACCCAGGCCGCGCCTACGCCGGCCACCAGCATGTAGAACAGCCGGTACCCGACGTCCCACATCGTCGCGAAGGTTGCCGGCCGGGTCGCGAGCACGTAGCCGAGGGCGATCCACCCGCTCAGGGCGACCACAAGCCAAAAATCGAGGGTCACCGCGGCTTCGCCGAAGACGAAGAAGTAGGCCAGGTAGAAGTCGGTCCGCAGGCCCCCGAGCACCTGGACCGTTATGCTGACGAACAACGCGTCGATGAAGACGAACATGTACTCGGCCCACACCGGGACCTCGCGCCGCAGCACGATCGCGGTGCGCACCGCAAGGTACAGCGCCGCCGCCGCCGCCAGCTGATAGAGACGAAGGGGCCAGGGGCCGAGCAGCACCCGCCACATCGCGAGGCCGGCGAGGAACACCCAATCCAGCACGACAACCGTCCGCTGCCGGTGCGTCCAAATTCCCACGGGGCGCGCCTGTTCAGGCATCCGCCGCCCGTGTTCGACAGCCCGGCCCGGCCCTCCCGTGGGCCCTTCGACCGATGCGCATTCCGGCCGTCCCGTCTATCGTCGGAGACGGATCGGGGTTGGAGGTCGGGCGTCGGGGGCGGCACCTATGTTGTCGAGCGCGCAGGTCGATCGGGATCCGTCGGTTCTCGCCGGCGTCCTGTGGCTGGCGGGCCTTGTGGCACTTTGCTTCCTTCTCGGCCACTTCTTCATGGTCTGGGACGGCCGGTTCGCCTGGGGGAGCGGTCCCTCGGGCGCGCCCGATCCGGCGGCGGGGTGCCCGTACCCGTTCTGCGGGACCTGGATCCTATGGTAGGGCACGCGATGGAGATCTTTGCGCCGGGCGTTCGTCGAGCCGGGGCCTGAGAGGAGGAATACACGCCTCCGGAGGCACAGGCATGGACATTCTCGCGGGCGCGGCTGCATTGATGGACTCTGCGGGGTGGGACACGTGGAGTGCCTGAAATGCGGACACCAGTTTGACGCCCCACCGACCCGGTGCCCGGCCTGCCGTGCGACGTTTCGCGGGCCCGCGTTTGAAGAGCTCTCCCACATCCTAAAGATCCTGGATGCGGCGGACCGCTGGATTGAAGTCGGCTTGATCTCAAGATCGGCCGCGCGGGAGATCCGAGCATACTATCTCCCGCGCGTCGAACATCTCGAGGCGGTCCTTGGGATCGTTCGCCGCCCCGTCCCTCCCGAGGCCCCCGCACCGAAACCAGGCCGCGCCACGTCCGCCGAGCGCTCCCCCGCACCCGACGCCGGCCCACATCTTTCTCCGCCCACCGCGCAGGAGACGCAGCGGCGCCCCGAACCCCACGGCGTCCCGAGCGCCGCCGTACCGGCCCGGACGCGGCCGGCCGCGCACCCGGCGCCGGCCCAGCCGAAGGAGCGGCGGATGCGTCCCGCGGGACCGCGCATCACCTGGCAGCGGATCTGGAGAAGCCTCTTCGCCGAGCACGCCCTCGACCTGATGCTGTATCTCGGCGCGCTCCTGTTCGTCGTCTCCGCCGGCGCGCTGGTCATCCGGTATTGGACGCAGTCGTCCCCCGTCGTGCGCACCCTCATCGTCCTGTCGGGTACGGGCGTCTTCTACGCCGGCGGCGCGGCCGCCCGCGCGAAGCTCGGCGCGCAGCATTCCGGCGCCGCCCTCATCGGCGTCGGTGCCCTCCTGATGCCGCTCAGCACGGTCACCGTCGCGCGGGTCTTCGGCGTCGACAACGCCCACTGGCCGCTTCTGTGGCTGCCGTCGTGCCTCGTCATGCTGCCCGTCAACTTGCTGACGGCCAGGTGGCTGCGGGCGGAGTTTTTCGCCTACGTCACGCTGGCGTCGGCGGCGGGGGCGATCGTATCGGCTTCGGCGCTCGCGGGCCTTCCGTCCCCGTGGTGGGGGACGCCGCTCGTGCTCGCCGGGACCGTCTTCGTTCTGCTGACGCGCGGAAGCATGCCGGCGGGCCCGGACGTCTTCCGGGGTCCGCTGCGCATCGCCGGCCCGCTGCTCGGTCTGCTCGCGGGACCGTGGGTCGTGTGGCTGGCCGGCGGCCTCGCCGCGTACCTGCGCGGCGGCGCGACCCTGCATCATGCGGCGCCGGTCGCCTCCGCGTGGGGCGCCGCGGCCGTGTTGGGTGTGACCCTCGCCGCGGGCGCGCCGAGCCGGGGATATGCGTACGGCGCGGCGCTCGCGGCCGCCGGCACACTCGCGCTTGCCGCCGCCGCCGTCGCGCCGCTCGCGTGGGTGGGCCTCGGTCTCGTCGTCGCCGGGGCCGCGGGGGCGGCGCTCGAACGGCACCTCTCGACGGCCGGCGAGACGATCGCGGCCCCGTGCCGCCATGTCGCGTGGGTCTGCGCCGCCCTCGGCGGGGTGTGGTCGCTCGTGTCGCTCGACACCGCCGTGCCCGCGCTGGCGCTCGACGCTGCAGGTGCGCTCTGGTGGGCCCGCCTCTACCGCCGCGCGTGGCTGTGGCTCGGCGGGCTCGTGCTCGTCGCCGCGGCGCTCACCGCGGCGATGCTGCGGTGGCACGTTCCCCTCGCGGCCTTGGGCGCCGGATGGGTCGCCCTCGGCCTCGTCTACCTCGGCATCGCGCATCGCGGGTGGACGCCGGCGGCGGACGCCGCGGCGTTCTATCTCGCGGCGTATGGGCTGCTGCTCTGCGCGCAGGCGCCCGCGCTGGTGTGGCCTTCGACGGGGCTGCAGGTGCTGGCGCTGACCGCGGCGCTTGGAGTCTCGGCTTGGTCGATCCGTCTCGGGGACCGCGATCGCGTCGTGCAGGCGCTCCTGAGCGCGCTCCCCGCGCCGTGGCCGGCGACCCTCTTCACGTCGATCACCGCCGTGCTGTGTCCGCTGTGGTCGGCGCTCGTGTGGCGGTGGGTCTTCGGGATGACGCCGGGCATGGGCGTGATGCTCTGCGCGATCGCCCTCGCGTACGCCGCGCTCGGCTATCGCCTCGCGCGCGCCGCGTCTCCGCGCGCGACGGCGATCCTTGTCGTGACCTACCTCTTATGTATCGCCGGTCCGGCGCTCGCGCTGCCCACCCGATCAACGCTGAGCGCCGCGCTCGCGCTCGACACGATCCTGCTGGCCGGGCTCGGGATGGGACTCGGCTCGGGCCGTCTCGCCGGGTTCGCCGCGGCGGCGTCGCTCGCGGCCGTGCTGGTTGCGCCGGTGCCGGTGCCGGCCTCGCTGGCCCCGCCGGCGCTCGCTGCGGTCGCCTTTCTCTACAGCCTCGCGCGGGCGCGCACCGCTCGGGTCCGCGGGGCGGACGTCTTCGGGCGCCCGCTGTTTTGGGTCAGCCGCGCCGCGGCGGCGGTGACGCTGGCCGTCGCAGCTTCCCGCGTCGCCGACGGCCGCGTCCCGTCGGGCCTTGGCGGCTACGCGTCGCTCTTCGTGCTGCTGGTCGTGTGGTCGTTGATGGATCAGGAGCCGTGGACGGCGGTCATCGGCCTCCTTATCGGCTTCGACGGTCTCAACGCCGCGGTCGATCACGGCATGTTGCTGCGCCTGGGGCTCCAGTCGGGCGACCGGGGCCCGGCATGGGCGGCACTGGCACTCGCCGCCGGCAGCGCCGGCATCGGCTTCGGGGTGTGGCGCCGGAGCGCCGGCCGCTTTCTGCCGCTCGCCGCGACAGTGTTGGCGGCCGCCGCGATGCTGGAAGCGATCGGCCGGCCCGCCTCGGAGTGGCCCACGCTCTCGCTGGCCCTCGTCTTCTTCGGAATGTGCGCGGCGGTCCAGCCGCGAGGCCGGCTGCCCTTCCTCGACGGATGGGTGCTCCGCCAGCAGCACGCCCCGGCATCGGCCGCGATGCTGCGGGCGGGATACGTGTATCTGTGCGCGTGGCTGCTGCCGTTCTGGGTGTACTTGACACTGGGCCGCATCCCGGCCGTCGCCGCGGGCCGCGCGAACTTGGGCGTCGGGCTCGTGCTGCTCGCCTGGGCGTATCTCGGGTGGAGCCGCGCGGCGGCGGCCGTGATGCCGGCCTACGAAGCGCCCTGGCTGACCAGCGCACCCTTCGTCGCCGCGGCCGGCCTCGTGATCGCCGCGGGCGACCGTCTCCCGTTCGTGATCGCCGCGGGTGCGGCGACCCTGCTGTGCCTCGGGTTTGCCGCGGTGTTGCGGACTCCGCGATGGCTCTACCCGGCCGCCGCGCTCGCCGCGCCCGCGTGGGTGCTCGGCCTCGCCCAGGCCGGGCTCGTCACGCAGTTCCTTGCGCCTGCCCTGCTCGCCCTCGGGGCGGGCGAGCTGGCGCTGGGAGCGTTGCTGGATCGCCGGGCCGCGGGGCCGGCCGGCTGGATCGCGGCATCGGCCCTGCCGTTTTGGATCGTCGGGTTCGCGCTCGTGCCGCCGGCGCTCTTGTGGGCCGCGATCAGCGGCCGGCCGGTCGCGCTGTCCACGTTTCTTGCCGGCGCGGCCGTGTACGCCGCCGGCGGACTCCGGTTCAGGGACTCGCTGTTCTCGTACCCGGTGACGGGCCTGCTGGGGCTCAGCTACATCGTCGCGGTCGCGATGGTCCGGGACCGCCTCGGGTTCCCGGTCGCACAGTGGCCGCTGTGGTTGCTGCCGGGCGTCGGGGCCGCGATGGCCGCAGCCTGCGTCTTGAATCGCCGCTATCGTGGTCTGCGAATCCGCGCCTTCTTCGCCCGATCCCCCGCCGCGGCCGCCACAGTTCTCGCCTCGGGCGGCGCGGCGGAGCTCGTCTTCCTCGCATCGCATCAGCCGGACGTGCGGGCGTGGATCGCCGCCGCGGCCGGCGCCGTCTACGCGATGGGCATCGTGGTCGCGCGGACGCCGGCGTGGCTCTACCCGGCGCTTTTCGCCGGACACCTCGCCTACGGCTTTGCCGTTTGGGACACCGGGCTCGGCGTCCGGGCTCCGCTCGCGGTCTGGTTTGTGCCCGTTACGCTCGCGATGACTGTGATGGGGATGGTGGCATCGAGGGACCGCGACCGCGGGCCGCACCGTTCCATCATCAGGCGCCTGCGCTCGGCCGAATGGGGGATGCCGTTCTACACGTTCGGGGGCGTGGGGCTGGTCGGCTGGCTGATGGCGACCGCGCGGGCATCGACGATTCCCGAACTCGGTGCACGCGTCCTCGTGCTCGCGGCCGGCACCGCCATCGCCGCCATGCTGGCCTGGCGCTGGCGGGACACACGGATCGGGACGGCGACGGCCCTGTTCGGGGCAGCGGCCGTCGCCGCTCTCTTCGCTTGGCGGCAGGTTTCCGCGCCGAACGCCGAACCGCGGATCGCGGCCATCGCACTTGGGTTTGGCGCACTCTGGTGGGGTGCGCTTGCCGACGCGGCGCGCCGGACCAGGCGGTCGCCGACCGGGGACCTTGTGGTCTTTTGGACGCCGGCGGTGCGCCTGATTGCCATCGTGCTGGGGGCCGGGACTTTCGGCGCGAGCGTCCTGAGCCTCGCGCTCGGCTCAACCGGCTCCGATCACGCCTTCGTGCTCTGTCTCGCGCTTGTCGGGTTCCTCGTCCTCGAGGTGGCGACGCTCGAAGACCGGGAGATCCTCTCCTATCTCGCGCTGCTGATGCTCGAAGCCGCCTGGGGGTTGTGGCTGTATTACGATCAGCGCGTCCGCGCAATCCAGCCCTACGCGATTCCGGGCGCCCTGTACCTCTTTTGGGTGGGCCTCGACCAGTTCCGGCGCCGCCGCAAACGCCTGGCGTGGCTGATCGACGCCGCGGGCCTGATCCTGCTGCTGGGGTCGTCGCTCCTTCAATCGATCACCGAGGCGCTCAGCTCCTCGACGCTCGTGTACGGCGGGCTGGTCGCCGTCGAGTCGTTGAGCGTCACGTGGTGGGGGCTCGCGCGCCACGTGCGGCGCTTCGTGCTGGCCGGAGCCGCCGTGCTTGTACTGGACCTCACCGCCCAGGTCTTCCAGCCGCTGCTGCTGATGAGCCGGTGGGTGCTGACCGGCGTGGTGGGGTTGAGCCTGATCATCGGGGGCCTGATCGTCGAGCGTCAGCGCGAGGCGATCGCCGAATTCGTCGAGCGGTGGCGCGCGCGCATGGAAGATTGGGGCTAGCCGCGCGACGCGGCACGGCCGGTCCGGGGAGGCTCGTATGGGGATTGTCCTCGTCATCTTGATCGTGCTCGCCGTTGCGCTGCGAAACGCCATGCAGAGGCATCGCGGACCCGGCGGCGGCGGCCCTAGGGACGGCGGCGCCGGGCTCAAGCGGGCCGGACTGATCGCCGGCTATGTGCTGCTGCTGCTCGGGCTCGCCGCGGGCTTGGCGATCCTCTCCACCGTTCCGTACTTCGCCCCGGTGTGGTTCCTCCGGTTGAGCGGCCTGGTCGTCGCCACCGCGGGGCTCGGCGGCGGCGCCGCGCTCGTCTACCATCTGCGCCGGTCCCTGCGGGGCCTTCCGTCGGCCGGTCTCGCGCTCCCGTCGCCGTGGTGGTTCGTGGCGGCGATTCCGGTCGTGATCGCGGCCGGCGAGTACGAAATCTTCGTGCTGATGTCGGGGACCTCCGATCTCACCGCGCTGATCCGCTTCCTGCTCCTCATCATCGCCGGGGCGGCCCTGGGGCCCGCTGCCGTCCTGGCGTATCTCGCCGGCACGACGGGGCCGGAGACCACCTGGCGCCGGGCGACCCTGTGCGCGGCGGCCGGCGGGACGCTGTCGGTGCTGGCCGTGCTGACCGTCGGGACGGTGGTGCCGCTGACGGCCGCGGGTCTGGCCGTGGCGCTCCGGAACCTGGGCGCGGGGTTGATCCGGGATCTGACGTTCAGCAAGAGCACGCAGGACGTCGCGAGAATCTTCTTCTCCGATCGCGGGGTCTACGCGATCGCGACCGTCGCCGTGGCCGCGCCCATCGCCGAGGAGTTCCTCAAGCCGCTCGGCGTGATCATCCTGGGCCGGCGCGTCCGGTCCCCGGGCGAGGCGTTCCTCCTCGGGGCGTCGTGCGGCGCGGGCTTCGCGATCCTGGAAAACATCCTCTACGAAAGCGCGCCGCCGGTGTTCTGGGGAGGGATCGTGTTCATCCGGTCGATCGGGGCGGCGCTGCACCCGATGGGCGCGGGGCTCATGGCGCTCGGCTGGTACGGCGTCTTTCACGGTCATCCCGATGCGTGGCGCCGGCTGGGCGTCTTCTATCTCATCGCGATCACGCAGCATTGGCTCTGGAACATGGCCACCGTGGCGACGGTCTTGCTCGTGGAGCCGATGGCCTCGGGCGCGTTCACGGTCAGCATCCTGGGCGTAGCGGTCTGGACCGTGCTCCTGCTGTACTTCCTGGGACAGGGCGCGGCCATGTTCGCAGCCGTCCGCTATGTGGGCCGGCTCGTCGCCCGTGTGCCGGCCGGGCAGCCCGTGCCGCCGCTGGCGCCGGTCCGCCTCGCCAGCCCGCGCGGCATCGCAATCGCCGCGACCGCGAGCTTGGTGGCCATGATGCCCCTCGGGGCGGCCGGGATTCAGGCGTTTCTTATGTCCCTCGGGCGACGGTAGCCGCGCTCCCGACATCCCGGCGACGAGTGTCTGAAGGCCGACGCCGTGCGGTTCTCTGTGGGCTTCAACGCAATCTATGGCGCAATCGGATCGTCCTAATCTCAGCTGGATTCCGCGATCCGTCGCCAGATGCCCTCATACGCGGTCGGGATGCCGTCCGCGTCCACGTCGACGGCGGCGGTGAAGCCGCTCTCAAGACTTGTGTAGCGGTAGCGCGTCTCCGCGAGCCGCTCGTAGGCCTGCCGGGCGGGGATTACCCGAAGCGACGGGAAGCGCGCCCACGCGGCGAGGATTTCCTGCCGCCCGCCGACCGCGAGGCGCAGGCGATTAACCGGGAGCGCGTTGGTGGCAGGCGTCACTTCGAGGTCGACGTCGCTGCATCCGTCGAGCTCGGGACTCGGTTCCCCGTCGCGCCGCCACCGCCCGCCGGGGTCGCGTTCCAGCCGCAAGATCCGCCGCGCCCCCTGCCAGGCGGTGTGCACCTCGACCGTGCGCGTGCGCCAATCTTCGTCGCAGGCGATCCGGTAGTCGACGCGGAGAGGAGCGCCCTGCTCGGCGATCATGACCGCGCCCGAGATCACGCAGCCGGACTCGTTCCGCTCGAATCGCGCGTGCTCGACGCTGAGGTCGTCCAGTACCCGGCGCCACATGACCTCGCGGGTGCACGGCAGGCCCGGGACGGGGCGTTGCGTCGCGCTCATGCTTGGCCTACCAGGTAAATTCGATGGTGCCCCGAGCGGGATTTGAACCCGCGTTACCGGCTTGAAGGGCCGGTGTCCTAGGCCGACCTAGACGATCGGGGCCGTTTCCCACATTAACACACGCGGCCCGGAGCGCGCCACGGCCCGGATCTCGGTCCGGGGAAAACACCGGGTAGTGGCTTGAGGCGGCCGGTTGCGAACACCTGATCGGGTGTGCCTCGCCCAGCCGGAACATTCCGTCCCGACCACGCGTTTGGCCCATAAACTGCACGCACTGTTCTAGTGCCGGAGGATCTATGTCGCGCAAGACACGGACCCGCGCGGTGCGCCTGAGGCGTTCTGCGGCGCGCGGGGTCCTTCTTATTCGCTCCAAAAAGCGGGCCGCCCGCCTCACACGGCTCCCGAAGCGCTCCTACGTGATTCGCGAGAAATACTTGAGACGGTTTCGCACGCTCGCCCGTCAGCTGACGGACATTCCGCTGAGCCCGGATACGACCTTCGACGGCCTGCTCAACATGGGCGACGACGGCAACGAGATCTGGGTCGAAGCCGGCCTGCCCGCGCCGGAGAAGCAGTTCACGATCCTGCACGAGCTCGTGCACGCGCGCCGGCAACGCGCCGGCGAAGATCTCGACGACGACGTGCTCGAAGAGCAGATCGTGGAACTGGAGGCGGTCGCCCGCGCGAGCCGGCGCCTGCTCAACCGGATGTCGTCGGGCATGCTGCTCTGCGTGCTGCACGACTACCTGACCCGGAGGGGCGCCGACGATCCCGATACGACGATCGGGCTGCGCCGTGTCTACGCCCGGATCGGCTTCTTGCTCTCCGGCCGGACCGGGTCGCGGCGGACGGCCCCGATTCCCCAGGTCGCCCACCGCCGGCCGTCACGGGACTGACGCCCGCTCACAGCGCGAACGGGTCGGGGTCGTCCGAATCGCGATCGGCGAGTGACGCCGGCGGACCGCCGGGCGGGTGACCCGGAGGCGGCGGTTCGGGCGGTGGCGGACTGCCGGGTGGGGGCGGCTCGGGCGGACCGGGCGGCGGCCCGGGC